>NZ_JAYJLJ010000002.1:0-291564 GCF_051948815.1 Aeromonas sp. Lyrl_2 | reverse complement strand
TTTATTGGCTGATGGATCAATGGCTTTTTACTTCCGTGGAGGGAGTCGGTATGATTTGCCGAGCCAAAAAGACTGTATGGATGATCTGAACTCGATATGCGGATGAAACACCTGATTGCCGCGGCTTTGACCGCCCTCACCCTCTCCGGTTGCAGCCTGGTCTATCGTATCGATATTCCCCAGGGCAACTATGTGGAACAAAAACAGGTCGACAAACTGCGCCAGGGGATGACCCGCGAGCAGGTCAGCTATGTGCTGGGGACCCCCATGCTGCGTGACGGCTTTGACCCCAACACCTGGTACTACCTCTATGAATTCCAGCCGGGCCACGGCGACAAGGAGCGCAAAGAGCTCACTGTCACCTTCGCCAACGACAGGCTGACCACAGTGACGGGTGACTTCCCGCTGCCAGCAGCTTTCAATACCCCGCTCTGATATACCGCAAAACCGGCCTCGCGCCGGTTTTGTTTTATCCAGCCTCCGCACTATCTATCTTGCCCGTTATCCTGTCAGGGGATGTCGTGTCATCTCCCCCATTGCAGCTGCTCGCAAATTGCCCGATGCTGATGAACAGCCACCATGGCATCAACACCATCGAATGACACAGGGAGAATCCCCATGAGCCGGATCCTGATTGCCGGAGCCAGCGGCCTGATCGGTCGCGAACTGGTGCAGCAACTGCCTGCCGAACATGAACTGACCCTGCTCTGTCGCAAGCCGGGCAAGGAGGCGCACCACTGGCTGCCGGTCAATTTTGATGATCTGGCCAGCGTCACCCTCTCCCGCCCGGTCGATATCGCCTTCTGTGCCCTCGGTACCACCCGCAAGGAGGCGGGCTCTGCCGAGGCATTTCGCCGGGTCGATCTCGACTATGTGGTCGCCTTTGCCGATCTGGCCCGCCGCCACGGTTGTCAACGGCTCATCGTGGTCTCAAGCATGGGGGCCAGTGCATCGTCCCCGGCTCTCTATCCGCGTACCAAGGGGGAGATGGAGCAGGCCCTGCTGGCCCAATCCTGGCCACGGCTCGCCATCGTGCGGCCCGCTATGCTGCTCGGAGATCGCCAGCCACCGCGCCTCTCCGAGCAGATCCTTCAGACCATCTACCCGCTGTTTCGGCCACTGCTGGTGGGCAAGCTCGCCCGTTGGCGCGCCATCGAGGCCCGTCAGGTGGCCCACGCCATGATCGCCCTCTCGAAACTGCCCGCCGGGTGTGAGATTGTCGAGAATGAGCAACTGCTGGCCCTCTGAGCCCGGCCTTTTCCACCGCTTTCGCATTCAGTCGTGAAAACAGAAGGGCAAGCCAACCGGCTTGCCCTTTGTCTATCTGTTGGCGAGGTACCCTGACCGCCTCTTGCCATCACAGGCCGCGCTCGACTGTCAGGGCAACATCCATCAACCGCGAATATGGTCGATAAAGGCGTCGATCTGCTCGCGAGTGCAGGCAGGGTTCATAAATACCGCCTTCTCCCCGGCGATGTAGGAGTACTTGCCGCGGGCGTCATAGTCGGAGTGGGCCACCGCCTCCACCCAGTTGGTGTAGAGCCCCACCTTGCCGCGCCCCTTGAATAGGCTGCGGTGGTAGTCAGTGTTGCGCTGCAAGCGCGCCTTGTAGGCAGGATCGCTGGAGCGGGCCAGCTCGAAGGCGAATTCGGCTTCCGGATCGCTCACCCACTCGGGATTGTAGATCTTGAAGCCGACACTCGGCCCCTGATTCTCCTGCGCCACCAGCATGACGTTGCCCAGCTGGCTTAACCGGAAGCGGAAGTAGTTGGCATTTTGCAGGCAGTGGGCCAGCACGGTGCGATACCCCTCCACACCCATATAGTTAAGGGCCGCATAGGCACCGAACAGGCCGCTCGCGCCGCGGGAGCACTCGATGGTGGATTGCAGGTGGGTCTGGCCCTGAATGTCCCGCTCGAAGTAGGAGAAGTTCTCCGGGTCATTCTCCATCGCCTTGAGATCGTCCTGCTCTTTAATCATTACCAGGCTGGAGGTGTAGGGCACATAGCCCCACTTCTGGAAGTCGACGGTGAAGGAGTCGGCATATTTGAGCTCGGCAAAGCGCGCCACGTTGCGCTCGATCCCCGCCAGAGTGGCGCTGTTGATGGCGAGCGGGTTGGCGGCAAAGTCGTAACCCAGGAAGAAGATCATCGACCAGCCGATAGCTGCATCGACGTGGATGTGCGGCTTGACCGCCACCTCAAACTGCTCGCAGAGGCGATTGCGCAGCTCGAACACGGGTTTCACCTGATCCACCCCGAAAGTGTCGGTAGTGCCCATGGTGAGCATGATGGTGGGCACCACGTGTTTCAGGGCAAAACAGGCGGTCAGGGTGCGCTCGAGATGGTCGAGATCGATGTCGTTGTTCTCGCCGACCTGAATGCGGATGGTCTTGTTCTCGATGTCGACCCCGAGCAGGGAGAGGTTGGTGATATTGGAGTAGTGACCGCCCTGGGAGTTGATGATGCGGTAATCCTGATAGTGGCCTAGCCCCTTGTGCTTGGCTTCCGGCAAGCTTTTGCGAATGCCGAGCAGGTAGCCGTAGAGGTTACAGAAGGTCCCCCCTTGGGTGAAGATGCCGGTGGCCCGCTCGGGGTCATAGCCTGCCAGCAGCGCAATCTGGCGTACCACCTTCTTCTCCAGCTCCTCGGCCACTCCAGCGTATTCGGAGTAGACCAGATTGGGGTTGGCCAGAATACCCAGCTGGGCGCCATAGATAGCGGGATCCGCCGACATGGTGATGACGTTCTCGACGCTGGAGGGGTTCTCCCAATCCTTCGACAGCGCGGCGGCAAACAACAGCTCGGCCATGGGCTCGCCCGGAGTGCGCATGGTGGCGGGCACCGGCATGGTCTCACAAAGGTCGGCAAGCCGGGCGCGGCCATCGGGCCAGGCGTTCAGGCGGGCATCCGGCGCCAGGCCACGGGCCCGAAATTCGTTGAGGGTGGCAAATCCGGGTTCACGAAAAACGGGCCAGAGATCGGGATTGCGCGAGAAAAAGTTGGCTTTGACTGTGGCGAAACGGGCGGAGAAATCGGGGTGAACGGCATTGACGCTTTCGTCTTGCAAATAAACTAAGTCACTCATTTTTATACCATTAGTACAGCAAATGTGCGGCCGTTATACCCCTGTGTCAGCGGGGCCGACAGTGACAATATCTAATGGCCTACCCTACTTTTTGTCATGTATCAGCCATCACAAGGGCTGGCAAAAAGGCGCCTTTGAGGCGCCTCTTTATATTTCGTGATCTTGCTCCCATCCTGGCTGACAGCGCCCTCACTACCAGACCACCATCCGCGCAGCGTCCCCCTCAACGCAGGGAGGCCAACAACCACTCGGCAAACTCCGCCTGCTCGCTCTGCTGATGCGGAAAGGCCGCCAGCCAGGGCTGCAGGCGCGCGGAAACCGCCTCCGGTCGATAGCCGCAACCCGCCAGTTCGGCCGCCAGCAGATCAAAGGGGGCCGGCTCCAGAGTATCGCTGAAGAGCTGCGCCCGGGTGATGACCCCTTTCTCCACATCAAAGTGCAGCTCCACCCCGCCCCAGCTGAACCGCTCCTCCAGCAGATGGCTGAACGCCGGAGCATGACCATAGTTCCACTCCCAACTGCGCTGACGGGCGAAGGTCTCGGCAAAGCCCGGCAGATCCGGCATCTGCTCGGGGGAGATGTGCTCGGGCTCAACTCGCGCGCCGTAATGGTGGAAAAAGGCCTCGACCAGCGCCTCGCTCACCTGTTGATGGTCGATCCCCGGCAGCAGTTCGCACAGATTGGCCACCCGGCTGCGCACCGAGCTGATCCCCTTGGCCGCCAGCTTCTTGGGGTCAGGGTTGAGGTAGTTGGCGAGCCGGCCGAGATCGGCATCCAGCAGCAGGGTGCCGTGGTGGAACCCGCGATCCAGAGTCTCCCGATAGGCCGACCCCGATACCTTGCGCTCCCCGTCCGGGGTGGCCACCAGCAGATCGTTGCGACCGGAGGCAAAGGCCTCAATCCCCAGTCGCTTGAGCCCGTCCAGCACGATGGCGGTGGAGACGCTCTTGTCATACTCCGGCTTGCCCGCCATGAAGGTGAAGCAGCTGTTGCCAAGATCGTGGAACACGGCGCCACCGCCACTGCTGCGGCGCGCCAGGGTGACCCCGTCTTCTTCCATGCGGCGGGTGTTGCACTCCTTCCACGGATTCTGGGCACGACCGATCACCACGGTATTGGCGTTGCGCCAGAGGAACAGCACCCGCTGACCGGGGTCCATCTGGCGGAAGATGCACTCCTCAACGGCCAGATTGAACAGGGGATCGTGAGAGTCGGAGAGAAGCAGACGCAAGCGGGACATAAAAAGACCTTATCCGGAACTGGGGGCAGCATGATAACACTGACGGGGTACCATCACTGAGCTGTCGCACATTAACCGGTGCGCAGCAGCCGCGATACATTTGCGTCACACCTGACTGCCCCATAAAAGTATCTATTGATATAACGACACAGCTTGACGTGCAACCACGGGAAAAATGCAGTCAAGCCACAATGACAACGATAAAAACGGGAAAAAGTGGCTAGAATGCGACCACTTCGATAGGCCATATGACTCTCTTATTGGTCACATAACTTGCAAAAAAACGGCATGTATCCATCCCATGTGATGAACGACACAAAAATGACTTTCCAACCCCCCTATACCCTATTGCAAACGCCTTTTCTCCCCTTGCAGGTGACACAAAATTGCTTGAATCTAGCCTAGACATCGCTCCCGAGAGAAACGTTGTATGACGGAGAACGCAGCCCCCCGCCAGTCCCTCAGCTGGTTTATGCCAATGCTGGTCGGTATGGTCATCGCGACCCTGACCTCTTCCCCCGTGCGAGCCGGAGAGCAGGTCATCGTCCAGTTGCCGTGGCAACACCAGTTCCAGTTTGCCGGTTACTACGCGGCCATCGCCAAAGGGTTTTATCGGGAGGCCGGTCTGCATGTCACCCTGCGCGAAGCGGACTCCCGCACCGATGTGGTCAGCGAGGTGATCTCGGGAAAGGCCCATTTTGGCATCAGCGGCAGTGATCTGCTGCTGGATCGGGCTGCCGGTCGTCCGGTGGTGGTGCTCGCCGCCCTGCTGCAGCACTCGCCGCTGATCCTGCTCACGCTGGATCGGCCAGATATTCGCAACCCGGCCGATCTGGCCAACAAGCGACTGATGCTGGAGCCTGGCTCCAACGAGCTGCTGACCTACCTTTCTCACCGACCCGCAGCCGCGACTGGGTCACCCTCCCATACAAACAGGGGATAGAGGCACTGCTGGCGGGCAAGGTGGATGCCATCAGTGCCTACAGCACTACCGAGCCCTTCTATCTGCAGCAAAGAGGCATCCCCTATCGGGTCTTCAGCCCGCGCACCATCGACTTTGACTTCTACGGCGACAACCTGTTTACCTCCGAGCGGGAGCTGATCACCCGACAGGATCGGGTCTACGCCTTCCAGCAGGCCAGCCTCAAGGGGTGGCGCTATGCGATGGACCACCCCGACGAGATGATCAACCTGATCATGGAGCAGTACCCGACCGGGGCTGGCCGTGAACAGCTGGAGTTCGAGGCTCGCGAAACCAGAGAGCTGATGCAGCCGGATCTGCTCGAACCTGGCTACATGCAGCAGGAGCGCTGGCTACAGATCGCCAAAACCTATCTGGAGGCGGGCATGCTCACGGTATTGCCCAACCTCGACCGCTTTATCTACGACCCGGCGCAGGAGCGGCTGCGCCAGCAACGGCAACTGCTCGACAAGAGCGTGGCGGTGGCCATGCTCATCACCTTTACCCTGATGACCCTGCTCGGCATCTTCTTGCACCTCTATCTGCGCCTGCGCCAGGAGGCGCGGGATCGCCAGCGGCTGACCCGTGAACTGGCCCAGAGCGAGCAACACTATCGCTTCGTGGCGGAGAACAGCGCCGATGTGATCTGGACCATGGATGCCGCCAGCTTGCGCTTTCGCTATGTCAGCCCGGCCATCACTCCTCTAAGCGGCTACGAGGCCCCCAAGCTGTTTGCCCTGCCCCTCAAACAGCTACTGCCGGAGGCCTCAAGACAACTGCTGCGCGAAGAGATCTCCGCCACCCTGGAGGCCTGGCAGCGGGGGGAACATGACCAGACTCGCCGGGTCATTCGCACCCAGCTGCGCCACAAGGATGGCCATCTGGTGGCGACCGAGACCATCACCACCCTCCATGGCAACCACAATGCCCAGCCGGAGGCGATCCTCGGGGTCACCCGGGATATCACCGAGCGGGCAGCGCGGGAGGAGATGATGCGCCGCCTCGCCTTCTACGACCCCCTCACCGGGCTGCCCAATCGCCGCTTGCTGCAGCAACGGCTCAAGGAGCTGATGGAGCAGGAGGCACCCCGTCCGCTGGCGCTGATGTTTATCGATCTCGATCACTTCAAACCGATCAACGACACCTTCGGCCACGAGACCGGGGATATTCTGCTCAATATGGTGGCCGAGCGGATGAGCCACTGCGTGCGCAAACAGGATCTGGTGGCGCGGCTGGGGGGCGACGAGTTCGTTATCTTGCTGCCAGAGAGTGGCGACGAAGTGCTGGCGGTGGCCGACAAGCTTCACCAGCAGCTGCGCCATCCGTTCCAGCTTGAGGGGCAGGAGCTGCTCATCTCCAGCAGTATCGGGCTGGCGCTCTATCCCGAGCACGGGGAGGATGCCAAGACGCTGATGCACCACGCCGATCAGGCCATGTATCAGGCGAAGAATCGCGGCCGCGGCCGGGTCTGCCTCTATACCGAAGGGCTTGATCCCGAGCAGGGGGCACTGCTGTGGCAACCCGGCCACGAGTGCGGTCACCCGCGCATCGATGCCGAGCATCGCCAGCTCTTCGTATTGACCAACCGGCTGCTGGAGCGGATGAAAGATCAGCACGAGGATCCGGCCCCGTTTCTGGAGAGTCTGGAGAGCCTGTTCGACATGGCCCGCCACCACTTCGCCTTTGAAGAGCAGATGCTGGCGGAGATCGACTATCAGGAACTCGTCAGCCACCGTCAGGATCACCAGCGCCTGCTCAACAAGGCAGGTCAGCTGCTGCACGCCGCCAAAGCGGGGACATTGGGCAACGACGAGCTGCTCAACTTCATCATTCAGGAGCTGGTGGTCGGCCACATGAGTCAGGCGGATCGCCGCTACTTCCCTCTGTTCAGATCTGAGCGCAACGCGCCGGTTGCGGAGGTGGTCGCCTAGTCCCCCCTGTTCAGCCCCGAGCGTAACGCGCCTCTTGCGAAAGGGGCGACCTAGTCACCGCGCAGGGCAACCACGGGGTCGAGACGCACTGCCCGCAGCGCAGGAGCGACCCCGGCCAGCAGGCCAACCAGGGCGCTGCAACCAAGCGCCAGCAGCAGATAGAGAGGATGGAGGGTAAGCGGCAAGCCGGCCGCCAGCAGGGTGAGCAGCAGTTTTAGCCCGCCGAGCAGGGCCAGCCCCATGGCCCCGCCCAGCAGAGCCAGCACCACGGCTTCGAGCAGGAACAACAGAAGTATGCGGCGCCGCGGGCAGCCCAGCGCCATCAGCAAGCCCACTTCAGGGATCCGCTCCTGCTGGGCGATGCTCATGATGCTGAAGATGCCGACCGCCCCGATCAGCAGCGAGATAATGCCGAGCCCGCCGACCGCCAGCTTGATGATGGAGAGTATCTTGTCGAGGCTGGTCAGCATGTCCTGCTGGGAGGTGAGGGTGAAATCCTCGGCGCCGTGGCGGGCGATCAGCACTCGCCGGATCTGGGCGGTGATATCGGCCTCCGTCTGCCCGGCGCGATAGATGACATCGATCTCCTGCAACCCCTTCTTGTTGAACAGCGCCTGGGCGTGAGCGGCGGGCAGATAGATCATGTCATCCAGATCAAAGCCGAGAAATTGCCCCTTGGGCGCCAGCACGCCGGCCACCCGAAAACGGCGATCACCGGCCCGCAGCAGACTGCCCGGCGCATCTCCGCCGGGAAACAGCTCAGCCGCCACCTTGGCCCCCAGCACCGCATAGGCGCGGGGCATGGCACTGTCGTCCGCGGGCAGAAAACGTCCCTGCACCAGGGTGAGTCGCCAGCCGGAGAGCGCCGCCGGACCTGTGCCCAGAATGGCAGTGCTGCGGGTCAGCCCACGGCTGCGCACCTCCCCCTGCCCCTGCACCACAGGGAGCGCCGCCTCTACCCCTGCCAATCTGGCGAGGGCATCGGCGTCCTCCAGCAGCAGGGGACGACTGCTGGAGAGGATGCCGGGCGGGCCGCCAGCGGTCTCTGTCTTGCCCGGGGTCACGGCGATCAGCCGGGTGCCAAATTGGGAGAAGCTGTCGAGCAGATAGAGCCTGAGCCCCTCGCCGATGCCGGTGAGCAGGGTCACCGAGGCGATCCCGATGGCGATGCCGAGCGCCGACAGCAGACTGCGACTGCGCCCAGCCAGCAAGGCGCGCCAGAGCCAGAACAACAGATCGGCGGCGCGCATCAGCCACCGCTCCACTGCCCGCTGCGCAGGCTGCTGACCGGATCTTGCCGTGCAGCCCGGGAGGCGGGCAGCCAGCTAAAAAACAACCCGGTCAGCAGGGCCGCCGGTATGGTGCAGAAAGTAGCGAGCAGAGGGACTACCGCCGGAAATCCGGGCCAAATCACTCCGGCGAGGCCAACCAGGGCATAGCCCAACACAGTGCCAAACAGTGCGCCACTGCCGCTCAGCAGCAGCGCCTCCCACAAAAACAGCTGGCGGATCTGGCGACTGTCGGCCCCCAGCGCCTTGAGCAGGCCGATCTCGCCGGTGCGCTGGCGGGTGCTGATCAGCGCCAGATTCATCATCATGATGCCGGAGACCAGCAGGCTGATGGCGCCGATGCCGGCAACGGCCAGGGTGAGGGTCGAGAGAATGGTGGAGAAGGTGGCCAGCATAGCGTCACGGCGCACCACTGTCACATCGAGCACCCCGTGGCGCCCCTGCATCAGCTGCTCCAGTCGCTTGACCAGCGGGGGCACGGCTTGCCCCGCCAGCGGCTGGATCAGCAGCCGAAACAGCCCCTCGGTATTGAACAGCCGCATGGCGCTACCGACAGGGATCAGCGCGGCCTCGGCCATATCCATCCCCAGATTGCTGCTCTGGCTGGTGAAGACCCCCACCACCCGAAAGCGACGATTGTCAAAACGCAGCCACTGACCGACCGGATCGACCTGACCGAACAGCTCACGGGCCACCTTGGCCCCGAGCAGGACGGCCGGCCTGTCCTCTGCGGCATCCCCCGGCAGCCAGCGGCCGGAGAGCAGCTCCAGCCCGTGGGTATCGCGCAGCCCGTTGCTGCTGCCAAGCAGCATGGTCTGACGCAACCGCGCCCCCTGTTTGGCCTCGGCAAAGCCCATCACCAGCGGCACCAGCCGCACGTTTGGCTGGTGCTGGCCAAGGTAGTGCATGTCATCGAGGGTGATCTGCCGCAGACTGTTGCCGGTGACCGGCGGCAGCCCGCCGGTGGTCTCCTTGCGGCCCGGGAACATTACCAGCAGATCCTTGCCAAGGGAGCTGAACTGGTCGGCCACATAGCGCCTCGCCCCCTCCCCCAGCGCGGTGAGCAGCAGCACGGAGGTGACGCTCAGACTCACCGCCAGGATCAAGACCAGCGCCCGTGAACGCTGACGCAATAACGCCACGGCGGCAAAGCGGATCACATCGGGGCGCCGCATTCAGCCACCGCCGCTATCAATGTTGATGCGGCCATCGTTCATCAGGATCCGCCTGCCAGCCCGATCACCGAGGCGCGGGTCGTGAGTCACCACCACCAGCGTGATCCCCTGCTCCCGGTTGAGCCCCTCCAGCAGGGTAATCACCTCCTCCCCGGAGCGGGAGTCGAGATTGCCGGTGGGTTCGTCGGCCAGGATTAGCCGCGGCGCCATCGCCATGGCACGGGCGATGGCTACCCGCTGACGCTGACCGCCGGAGAGCTCGGCGGGGCGGTGCCCGGCCCGGTTCTCCAGCCCCAGCTCCCCCAGCAACTGCTGGCTTCGGCGATGGCGCTCGGCGGGGGCGATCCCGCACAACATCAGCGGCAGCTCGACGTTTTCACGGGCGGTGAGGCGGGAGATAAGGTGAAACGACTGGAACACGAAGCCGATGCGATGGCCGCGCAGCTGGGCCAGCGCCGGCTCTGACAGAGTGGCGGTATCCTCCCCTCCCAGCCAGTAACGCCCCTCATCGGGCCGATCCAGCAGCCCCAGCACATTGAGCAGGGTCGATTTGCCGGAGCCCGAGGGGCCCATCACCGCCAGATACTCCCCCTCGGCAACCCGCAGGGAGACGCGGTCGAGGGCAGCCACTTCGCTCCCCCCCAAAGTGAAACGACGGCTGACGGCATCAAGGCGAATGAGATCACTCATCCGTCTGCTCCGTGGCGGCGCTGAAAGGGCCCTCCCCGACAATCTGTCCGGGCTGAGCTGCCAGCCGATCACCGGCGGCGAGCCCCTCGGCCACCTCAATCCAGTTCCAGTTCTCCACACCCCAGCGGGGTACCACCCGCACCAGCTTATCCCCTTCCAGCCGCAGCACGCTGCCATCGTCGGCCCGGCTGCTGGCCGCTACCCGCAGCACATCGGTGGCGCGGGTCACTTCGACTTCGAGGTCAGCGCTGTAGCCGATAAGCAGGGGCACATCGGTGGGCAGGGCAGTGAGCGCCGCCTCCACCTCCACGGTGCGGGCCTGCTTCTCCAGCTCCTTCACATAGGGGGCGATACGGGTGACGGTGGCGGCAAAATCGCGCCCAGGCATGGCATCGAGCAGTACCCGGGCAGACTGGCCCACCTTGAGGCGGGCGGCATCCACCTCATCGATGGGGGCAGAGACATACAGACAGCGATCGTCGATGAGATCGATAACCGGGGGCATGGCCACTCCGGGCGGTGAGGGGGTCATGTATTCGCCCAGCTTGCTGTTGACCTCCGCCACCACTCCGGCAAACGGCGCCAACAGGCGACGCTCGCTCAAGCGAGCCTCCACCTGGGCAACCTGCGCCTCGTCGACCCGCTCCTGCTGACGGGATGCCTGACAGACATAGCGGCGGGTATCGGCCAGATTCTGGGCCTGCTCGGCGAGGGTGCGGGAGGTGAGATTTTTGGCCAGCAAGGTGGCCAGCCGGTTGGCCTCCCGCTCGTAGTAGGCCGCCTCGCTGCAACGCTCCTCGCGCTGGGTCTTGCCAAGGGCCTGCTGGGCGCGGGCACGGGCGAGATCGGCGTGAATATCGTCACTCCAGAGGGTCAGCAGCAGATCTCCCCGGGCTACCCGCTCCCCGGCCTTGACGGCGATCTGCTCCACCACGCCGCCACCGGGCAGACTGAGCCCGGCCCGCTGGCACGACTTGATGGTGCCAGCCCGGGTGTTGACCACGGTGACCAGCACATCCCCCCGCCCGACCTCTGCCAGCCTGATCGGCGTCGGCTGCGGTCGCCACCACCATGCTGCCGCAGCCACCGCTACCACGGCGCCACTTCCCCACCACAACCAACCTTTCTTCATCGCGCATCCTTTCGCTAGTGACTCCCGTCATGAGCGTCGGGAGAGCAGGGCATAATAGAGCAAGGGTATCACCACCAGGGTGAGCAAAGTGGAGACCAGGATCCCGAAAATCAGGCTGATGGCCAGTCCGTTGAAGATGGGATCATCGAGGATAAACAGGGCTCCGATCATCGCCGCCAACGCCGTCAGCATGATGGGTTTGGCCCGTACCTGCGCCGCTTCGATCACAGCCTGCTCGAACGCCACTCCGGCGCTGCGCTGCTGCTCGATAAAGTCCACCAGCAGGATGCTGTTGCGTACGATGATCCCGGCCAAGGCGATCATCCCGATCATCGAGGTGGCGGTAAACTGGGCCCCCAGCAGGGCGTGGCCCGGCATCACCCCTATGATGGTGAGCGGAATGGGAGCCATGATGATGAGCGGCACCAGATAGGAGCGGAACTGGGCCACCACCAGCAGGTAGATGAGGATCATCCCCACGGCGTAGGCTAGCCCCATGTCACGGAAGGTCTCGTAGGTGATCTTCCACTCCCCGTCCCACAACAGCGCCACCTCTCCCAGTTTATCCGGCTGCTGTACGTAATATTGGGGCAGATCGATGTCGGCACCGGCGGCAAACATGCCGTAGAGCGGGCTGTCGGTGTGGCCGCCCATGTCGGCCACCACCATCACCATGGGCTGCATGTTCTTGTGCATGATATAGCTGGGGGCCACCTCATCACGGCGACTCACCAGCTCGGAGACCCGCACCAGCTGGCCGCTCTGGCTGCGCACCTTGAGGGCCAGTACGCCCGCCAGATCCCGTTTGTCACCGGGAGCCAGTTCGATGCGGATCGGCACCGGATACTTGGCGCCGTGACCCTGCAGCCAACTGGCATCCTGATAACCCACCCCGCCATTGAGGGTGTTCACCAGATCCCCGAGATCGACCCCGAGCAGGGCCGCCTTGCTGCGATCCACCACCAGCCGCCACTTGGGCTGCGGGTCGGTCAGATAGATATCCACATCCACCAGATCCGCCGTGGCCACAAAACGGGCCTGTACGGCGCGAGCGGCCGCTTCGCGGGCGGCCTGAGTCGGGCCATAGATCTCGGCAACGATGGGGGACCAGACCGGCGGGCCAGGCGGTACCTCAACGACTTTCAGGTTGCCACCCACCGCGCTGGCGATGGCCTGCAGCGGGGCTCGTACCGACTGGGCAATCTGGTGGCTGCTGCGATGGCGCTCATGCTTGTCCACCAGATTGACCTGAATATCCCCCACGTTGGCACCGCTGCGGATAAAGTAGTGGCGCACCAGCCCGTTGAAGTTGATGGGGGCCGCGGTACCGGCGTAGATCTGGTAATCCTTCACCTCCTCCACCTTGGCAAGCTCCCGCCCGACCGCCAGCAGGGTGCGCTCGGTCTGCTCCAGGGTCGCCCCCTCCGGCATATCGAGCACCAGCTGAAATTCCGACTTGTTGTCAAAGGGGAGCATCTTGAGCACCACCCACTGCACCACCGGCATGGCGGTGGCGGCCCCGACCAGCAGCAACACCACCAGCCAGAGTTTGCGTCTGGCGCGCTTGGCGCCACCACCAATCAGGAAAGGGGTCATCAGCCGGTGAAAAAGACACGCCTTGGCCTCGCCGTGGGTACCGTGCACCGAATCCTTGAGCAAATGGCTCGCCAGCCAGGGGGAGAAGATAAAGGCCACCAGCAGGGAGATAAGCATCCCCATGCTGGCATTGATGGGGATGGGGCTCATGTAAGGGCCCATCAGCCCGCTGACAAAGGCCATCGGCAGCAGGGCCGCGATAACGGTCAGGGTCGCCAGTATGGTCGGCCCCCCCACCTCATCCACCGCCCCCGGAATCAGATCCTTGAGCGCCCCCTTGCCCAAACCGCGATGGCGGTGGATGTTCTCCACCACCACGATAGCGTCATCCACCAGAATGCCGATGGAGAAGATCAGCGCAAACAGCGACACCCGGTTGAGGGTAAAGCCCCAGGCCCAGCTGGCAAACAGGGTCAGTGCCAGGGTGATGACGATGGCAACGCCCACCACCAGCGCCTCGCGCCAACCCATGCTCACCAGTACCAGCAGCACCACCGCCGTGGTGGCAAAAATCAGCTTGCCGATCAGGGTGTTGGATTTGGTCTCGGCGGTAACGCCGTAGTCCCGGGTCACCGTCACCTCGACCCCGGCAGGAATAAGCCGATTCTTGAGACTCTCGACCCGCGCCTCCACCCGCTTGGCCACATCAACCGCGTTCTGGCCCGGCTGTTTGCCGATGGCCAGCGTCACCGCCGGATAACTGGCTTGCCCCTGCCCCATCCAGCTGCGCTTGGTCGGAGTCTCCTGACCCAGAGAGACCTTGGCCACCTCCCCCAGATAGACCGGCTTGCCGTCGTGCCGCCCCACCACCAGCTCTCTAGCCTCCTGCTCACTTTGCAGGAACTGCCCCACCTGCACCTTAATCTCACTGTTGTTCTGCTCGATAGCCTGTGTCATGCCTACCTGATTGGCGGCCGCCAGTCGCTGGCTCAGTTCGCCCCAGCTGATGCCGTGGGCGCTGAGGGCCGCCGGATCCGGCATCACCCGCAACACGGCACTCTGGCTGCCCAGCGTGTAAATATCGCGGGTACCGGGAATGCGCTTGAGTTCGGTCTCCAGCTCATGGGCGACCCGGGTCAGTTCGGGTGCCCCCAGTTGCTCGCTCCCCTCTTTGCTCCATAAGGTCAAACTGACGATAGGGACATCATCGATCCCCCGGGGTTTTACCAGTGGCTGACCGACTCCGATCCCCTGTGGCAACCAGTCACGGTTGGAGTCGAGCTGGTTGTTGAGATCGACGATGGCCTGCTCGCGGCTCACTCCCACCTTGAACACCACCACCAGCAGGGCGCCATCAGGTTGAGAAAAAGAGTAGAGGGTATCAATGCCCTTTATCTGGGAGACCACCTGCTCGGCAGGGGTAGTGACGAGAGAGGCCACTTCAGCCGGAGTGGCTCCCGGGAAGGGAATGTAGACATCGGCGAAGGTGACATCGATCTGCGGCTCCTCCTCCTTGGGGGTCACCAGCACTGCAAACAGACCGAGCAACAGCCCCACCAGCGCCAGCAGCGGCGTGATGGCCGAGCCCTGGAACAGCGCAGCCAGCCGACCGGCAGGCCCCAGCCTCTCCTTGTTGCCGTTCAGCTCGCTACTCATGGGCCACCTCCTGCTGCTGCGCCCAGGCATCAGGGGCCAGCTTGTCACCGGCTTGCAGCCCGGCCAAGATCTCGCACTGCCCTTCAAAGCAATGGCCGACCCGCACCGGCGTCAGGGCCCAGCCAGCGGGCTGCTGCAGATAGACGCCGTTGAACTCCCCTTGCCGCAGCAGGGCGCGATCCGGCACCTGCAACACCTGACGTTCACCCTGTTTGAGCTGCACCTTGAGCCACATGCCGGGCAATACCCCGGCAGTTTGCGGCGGCAAGTCGAGGCGCAACTTGAAGGCGTGGCTCTGGCTGTCGGCATAGTTAAAGCGGGTCAATTTGACCGGGGTAACAGACTTGCCATCCGGCAGCAGCACCTGCACATCCGCAGGCTCACGAGCCAGCGTCAGGGCGGATTGGGGCAACTCCACCTCCACCCGCAAGGTGTCGAGAGAGAAGCCGGAGAGCAGTGGGGTACCGGGGGCGACAGTCTCCCCCAGCTCTACCAGCCTCTTGGTCACTACCCCGGCATAGGGAGCCAGAATGCGGGTATAACCGTAGGCCTCGCGGGCCTGAGTGAGAGCCGCATCGGCAGCATTCACCTCGGCGCGGGCGGAGCGATCAGTCGCCTGGGCATTGTCGAGCTGGGCGCGGGTGATCACCCCCTTGGCAATCAGCGCCTGAAAGCGGGCGAGCTGGCGCTCGGCTTCCACTTGCTGAGCCTGCGCCCGCGCCAGCCGCGCCTCGGCACCCGTGACGGCGGCAAACTGCTCCTTGCCGCTGATCTCCAGCAGCGGCTGCCCCGCTTGCACCTGATCGTTCACATCCACCAGCATGCGGGAGACCCGGCCGCTGGTCTGGGCCGCCACCGTCCCCTGATTGATGGCACTGACGGTGCCATCCAGCGTCAGCCAGTCGGTCACCGGCTGTGGCGCCACTGTCAACAAGGGCACTGTCAGTGGGGCAATAGGCTCCCCGTCCGCGGCAAGGGCCCGGGGGGATGTCATGGCCTGCGATGTCATCACCAACAAGGTGATCCCCAGCAACCGGATCTTTTCCATCATTACTCTCCTTCCCTGGCGTAATCTGTCACTTCACGGGATCAGGCGGTATGGGACTGGCGCACCTTATCCACTCCCGGAACTGGCGCCTTGGTCAGCACCCTGGCCAGCCCTCTGTCAAACAGCAAGATCCCGGCCACCATGGCCGCTATAAACAACATTATCATGGGCTGCCCGCAGGAAATGAGACTCAGAGCAGGCCCCGGGCAGATACCCACCAATCCCCAGCCGATGCCAAACAGCGCAGCCCCGCCGATCAGCCAGCGATCCAGCCTGGGTGCCGGTACGGCGGCGATGGGCTCCCCCAGCACACTCTGGCGACGGGGTTTCACCAGCAGAAAGTAACCCGGCATAAAGACCAGCAGGGCGCCCCCCATCACAAAGGCGAGGCTGGGATCCCAGGCCCCGGCCAGATCGAGAAAACCGGTGACCCGGGCGGGATCCATCATGCCGGAGATGGCCATCCCCAGTCCGAACAACACACCCGCAAACAAACTTGTCAGTAACTTCATGGCAATCAGCCCCTTACAGCAGATGATGAGTGACGAAGACGGTGATGAAACCTGCCGCCATAAAGGTCAGGGTGGCGACGATGGAGCGCAGGGAGAGCCGCCCCATGCCACAGATGCCGTGGCCGCTGGTGCAGCCATTGCCAAGACGGGTACCGACCCCGACCAGCAGACCGG
Source organism: Aeromonas sp. Lyrl_2 (assembly GCF_051948815.1). Lineage (NCBI taxonomy): Bacteria > Pseudomonadati > Pseudomonadota > Gammaproteobacteria > Aeromonadales > Aeromonadaceae > Aeromonas > Aeromonas sp. Lyrl_2. Next base: position 275,133 of record NZ_JAYJLJ010000002.1, on the reverse strand, counting down.
CCAGCAGCACAACGGGCCAGCCGGGCAGCGTGGTGAATGCAGGCATGGTGGCCCAGCCCAGGGTCAGCGCCAACCAGGCGCCCGCCCCGAGCCCCAGCAGAAACAACACCCGCCACGGCGCACGGTGTTGCAGCGCACCGGCCAGAATGCCGCTGATCCCGGCAACCCGGCCGTTGAACAACATCAGGATCAGGGCCGACAGCCCCGCCAGCATGCCGCCGCCCAAAGAGAGCAGCCATTGGCTTTCCATCATCAAGATTCCTTATTTTCCGAGTGACAAAAATGGGTTTGCAGCGCCCCCAGCACATCGGAGGCCGCCTCGCTCACCAGCGAGTAGTAGATCTGCTGGGAGACCTTGCGCGAACGGATAAGGCCGTAGCGCTTCAATACCGAAAGTTGCTGGGAGAAGGCCGACTGCCCGAGTTGGCTATGGGCCAGCAGCTCCCCGACCCCCTTCTCCCCCTCCACCAGCTGGCAGAGCACCATCAGGCGTTCGGGATGAGCCAACGCCTTGAGCAGGGAGGCGGCGGCTGTCGCATGTCTGTTCATCTCGTCGAATTGGCTCATAAGAGTAAATTAGCAATTGCTGATATTTGTTCTATTGTATAAAACAACACTAAATTAGCAATATCTAAAGTAGATAAGGAGAAAGACCATGACAGTAGATAACGGAGTCAGAATCGTCGCGGGTTGCATGTTGCTGCTCTCGCTTATCCTTACCACCTGGGTTCATCCGGGCTTTGTCTGGTTGAGTGCCTTTGTCGGGGTCAACCTGATCCAGAGCGCATTCACCGGTTTCTGCCCGGCAGCGATGATCCTCAAACGGATGGGATTTAAATAACAGGGTCGGATGACCCGGCTCACATGAGCGTGTAATAAACGCAGGAGGCTGGACATGGCAACGGTAATCGTCATCGGCGCGGGTCTCGGGGGCATGTCTGCCGCCTACGAACTCAAGGCCGAACTGGGCAAGCAGCATGAGGTGATCCTCATCAATGACAAGCCGGACTTTGAATTTACCCCTTCCAATCCCTGGATTGCCGTCCAGTGGCGGGAGCGCAAGGAGACCTCGATCCCCATCGAACCCTATGTGAAGAAGAAGGGGATCCGCTTTATCCATGCCGCCCTGACCGAGCTGCAACCAGCCGCGCAGCAGCTCACCCTCTCTGATGGCCAGACCCTGCGTTACGACTTTCTGGCGATCTGTACCGGTCCGGCCCTCGCCTTTGACGAGGTGGCAGGGGCTGGCCCCGAATCCGGTGGCACCACCAGCGTCTGTACCCTCTCCCACGCCGAAGAGTGCCGCCACAGTGTCAGCGCACTGGTCGATGAGCCCGGCCCGGTGATTGTCGGCGCCATGCCGGGCGCCTCCTGCTTCGGCCCCGCCTACGAGTATGCGTTCATCCTCGATCGCCACCTGCGCGACAAGAAGGTGAGAAAAAATGTGCCCATGACCTTTGTCACCAGCGAGCCCTACATCGGCCATCTGGGTCTCAACGGCGTGGGCGACTCCACGGGGATGCTGGAGAGCGAACTGCGAATGCGCGACGTGCAGTGGATCTGCAATGCCCGCACCGTGGCGGCGCAAGATGGCCAGATGACGGTGGAGGAGCTGGACGATGAGGGCAACATCAAACGCACCCACACCCTGCCCTACAAACACGCCATGATGCTGCCCGCTTTTGTCGGCATTGCGCCGCTGCGAGGCATCGAGGGGCTGGTCAATCCCCGCGGCTTTGTCATCGTCGACGAACACCAGCGTAATCCCACCTTCCCGCAGATTTACGCCGCCGGGGTCTGCATCGCCATTGCCCCGCCGCACAAGACGCCGGTACCAACCGGGGTGCCCAAGACCGGCTATATGATTGAGGCGATGGTGCGCACCCTGAGCCACAACATCAAGGCGGAGCTCAGCGGCCAGCCGCCGGTGACCAAGGCAGTATGGAATGCCATCTGTCTGGCGGACATGGGGGACACAGGTGCCGCCTTCGTCGCCATGCCGCAGATCCCGCCGCGCAACGTCGCCTGGTTCAAGAAAGGAAAGTGGGTCCATCTGGCCAAGATCGCCTTTGAGAAGTACTTCCTGCACAAGATGCAGGTGGGGGATACCGAACCCATCTACGAGAAACTGATGCTCAAATACCTCGGCATCGACAAGACCGAATGACCCCGCAGACCCGGCCCTCGCCGGGTCTGCTTTTTACGACCCTGCGCGGCAAAACGGGGCTTTCGATTATGTTTCAAGATGTTGCTGCGGGCGGCGCGGGGTTTACCCTGCCTGCCGCCTCGGCTATCATTCGAGCCTCTTATCAATAGCGGAGACCATCAGTGGGCAACTCATCAAGTGACAGTTGTAAACCGACCCTCGTCGTCGGTACCAAGGTCGCGAGCTAGCCGCAGGTCTTTCTCTGCCGCCACTCGCAACCCTGCGAGAAGCGGAAATCCACTCCCCTCTTCTCCCTTTTTACACTTGACGTCTGGCAACCAGAGGCCAATCGCCACGGTCGCCATGCCTGCATAGTTTCTGCTTCCCACAAGGAGGCTGCTATGCGTTTTATCTCAATCAAACCGGCTGCGGATCGCGCGGTCGCAACAGGTTCTGTTGCTACCCGGGCTCACCCCCTGTTGAGCCGGCTCGGCCGTGGCATGCTGCCACGCTGGCTGGGCGGTAAACAGCGTCAGCACCACTACCGGCTGCAGATCCGCTGTGAGGATCGCGCCGATATGGAGCAGGTGCTGGATATGGTGAACCACACGTTGCAACCGGCCGGGCTGCAACCGATGCAATCGATGAAGCCGGGTCGCGGCGGCGGGCGAGAGCTGGTGCTCAACCTGCAGTGCACCCCGCCCCAGCGACGCTATCTGGTGCAGTTCGTTCATCAGGTCGGAGTAGCACATCCGGTGCGCTGGCAACTGCGCCCGCGCATCGACTGCGATCCCGAACTCAACTGACCGCACACCTGCGTTAACCACAGTGAAAGGGGCCAGCCACGCTGGCCCCGCTTGTTGCGTCCTCCCCGAGCGTCAGGGCATCCAATGATGCTCGCGCCCCGGGACGCAGCGTTTTGTTTGTCTGCTGGCCATCCGCGCAATCATCCCCTGATCCATCCGCCTCCCGGCGTTTCATCATGGATTGCGTCAAGTCAGCGCTTATCAGAAGGAGTACGCCATGAAGATGTGGCAACAAATTGACATGCTCTCCCTGCTCGACACCCTGGCCAGCCTGCTGCTCGCCTTTGTGCTCGGCAGTCTGGTCGGGCTGGAGCGCCAGTACCGCCAACGTACCGCGGGCCTTCGCACCAACGTGCTGGTCGCCGTAGGGGCCGCCCTGTTCGTCAGTCTGGCCCAGCGCATCTATGACCTGCACGGCGGCAACTACAACGTGGTCCATGTGGTGGCCTATATCGTCTCCGGCATCGGCTTTCTCGGCGCCGGCGTCATCATGCGTGAATCCGGCAACATCCGCGGCATCAACACCGCCGCCACCCTCTGGGGTGTCGCTGCGGTCGGCGCCGCCTGTGGTGCCGGGCTCGCCATGGAGGCCATTCTGGGCGCCCTGTTCGTGCTGGCCGCCAACACCCTGCTACGACCGCTGGTCAATCAGATCAACCGTCGCCCGGTGGACAATACCGACACCGAAGTGACCTACAAGGTGACGGCGCTGACCCAGCGCGAGCATCAAAAAGAGGTGCTGCACTGGCTCGAGGAGATGCTGGAGCAGGCCAACTACCCCTTGAGCGAGCTCGACATCGAGCCGTTTGGCGCGGGGGATCTGGAGATCTCGGCGGTGCTGCTGGCTACCTCCATCGATGGCGACGAGCTGGATGCCCTGATGCAAAAGCTGGCCATCCACCCCCATATCAAGCAGGTGTTCTGGCGCACCAGTACCACCGATTGAGCTGCCGGTCAGAGGAACGAGCCATCCGCCCGCAGCAAAAAGCCCCGCCAGCAATGGCGGGGCTTTTTCATATGGATGGGCGAAGAGTGGCTAGCGGCGACTGCGCCAGCGCACCCTGGGGGTGATCACCTGGGCGGTCTGTGCGGGAGGACTGCCCGCTATCAGTTGCTGCATCAGCTCGAAAGCGGCGAGGGCCAGCGCCGGACAATCCTGCGCCACCGAGTCGATGCGCATGGGAATGCAGTCGAGCAGGTCGTGATCATCGAAGGTACACAGCCGCATCCCTGTCTCCATCAACCCCGCCTCGTTGAGGTAGCGCAGCACCCCTTCCAGCAGGGTAAAAGAGGCAGTAAAGAGCCCCCTGGGAGGCGCTCCCAGCTCGGCCACCAGCTCAGCCATCAGCTGATAACCGGAGCTCGGCTGGTAGTCGCGATGGCGCACCCGGGCTACATCGGCTTCAAAACCGGCGCGATGGAGCCCCAGCTCATAGCCCGCCAGCCGGTGACGGCTGGGGGAGAGATCCAGCAGGCCGCCGAAGTAGTAGATCTGCTCGCCGCACTCGCTGGCCATGTCCCGCACCAGCTCGGCGGTCGCCTTGCAGGCATCGGAGATCACCATGGGCAGGCGCGACTCGCCGATGTGGCGGTCGAGCTGCACCACCGGCAGGCGGTCGTGAATGCAGGCATAGATGTCATCGCTGTGGCCGCTGGAGGCGACAATCAGCCCATCCACCTGACGGCTGATGAGGTTGTCCACCACCCGCTGCTCAAGGGCGGGATCATCCTCGGAGCAGGCGATCAGCAGCTGGATGCCCGCCTCCCGGCAGTGGGCCTCGAGGGCGCGGGCGATGCGGGCAAAACCGAAGTTGGTGAGATCGGGGATCACCAACCCCCAGGTGTAGCTGCGGGTCTCGCGCAGGGAGCGGGCATGAAAGCTCGGCAGGTAGTGACACTCCTCCGCCACCGCCTGAATGCGCTTGCGGGTATCGTCGGCAATCCGGTACTCCGCACTCTTCCCGTTGAGCACCAGACTGGCGGTCGCCTTGGACACCCCCGCCAGTTCGGCGATCTGGGCAATCGTGATCCGTTTCTTCTTCTCCACCTGGCCTCCCGGCTGACTAGAACCGGGCTATTGTACTAGGCACGCCGACAGCGGCCAGTGATTGAGGCAAATTTTGCAGCCATCATCGCCGTTACCTGATGAAAGTTGCGGCTTTTCCCCGGGGAAGTAGCGCGCCGACAGGCTGTGACGCCCCTCATCGATGAAACACTCCAGACTGGAGCGATCACACAGCACGGTGATCCGCCCGCCAGCCCATGGGCTGCTGCGAGTCTCCCACGCTCCGCTCTGCCAGTTCTGGAGCCGCAAGATGAGGCGCCCCGGCTGCCACACCAGCTCGGCCACGGCACCGAACCAGAGGCTCCCCTCACCGCAGAGATCCAGATCGAGCCAGGCCGAGTCGATGGTCAGCCCCGGAAACTCGCCAAGCGTCCCCTCGAAGCTAGTCAGTTCTCCCTTGAGCGCCGCAAGCTCCGCCACCGGCCGCTGGCAGAGCCACTCATCCTGCCAGAACAGCTCCCGCGGACAGCTCATCTGGTGGATCCAGCCGTAAGCGATCGTAGGCTGGCTCATCTCGTTCTCCTCCGGCAGCCCCAGCCAACCGAACAGGAGGCGGCGACCCTGAGTGTCCAGGGTGGTTTGCGGCGCATAGAACTCGAAGCCCCGATCCAGCTCGTGGAAAGCCCCGTGCTCGAAGCGCTCGCCGTCGAAGTCGCCAGCCAGCCAGCCGCACTGGTAGAGGTTGCGATAATCCTCGCCTGCCGGGGCAATCCCCTGAGGGCAGCTGATCAGCACATGGCGCTCCCCCAGCGGGAAGAGATCCGGGCACTCCCACATATAGCCAAACTCACCCAGCCCCCCGCGCCCGCTACCGGCGATGGGGCCCACCCGCTGCCAGCTTTGCAGGGTGTCGCCGCGATAGAGCAGCACTTCGCCCTTGTCATCCAGGGTGCGGGCCCCCAGCACCATCAGCCACTGCTGGCCGTCATGCCACACCTTGGGGTCGCGCACGTGGCCGCTGTAGCCTTCGGGCAGATCCAGCACAGGCCCCAGCTTGGCAAAACTACCCTCACCGTCGGCGCGGGCCAGACACTGATAGGCGGTGCGGCTGCCATCCGGGTATTTGACATTGCCGGTGTAGATAAGGGTCAAACGCCCCTGCTCGTCTCTCACCGCAGAGCCCGAATAGCAGCCGTGGCTCTCATAGGCTTCGGTGGGCAACAGCGCCACCGGCTCGTGCTGCCAATGCAACAGATCGGTGGAGGTGACATGGCCCCAGCCCTTGTTGCGGTGCTCGCAGCCCAGTGGATTCCACTGGTAGAAGAGGTGGTAGCGCCCGTCATGCTCGATAAAGCCGTTGGGATCGTTGAGCAGCCCCACCGGGGCTGCCAGATGCCAGCGGGGCCGATGGGGATCGGCCGCCGCCTTGAGCTGTCCGGCCAGCAGCGACCGGACAATCTGGTTGAGAAGATCGCGTTCCTTCATCACTCCACCTTGTACTTGAGCAGGTAGGAAGCGGCGAAAGCGGCGCCAAAGGCGATCACCAACCCGATGATGTAGTGAATAAGGCTCATGGGCTGGACGATGGCCATGCCGGGAATACCGGTCAGCCCCACCGCCGTCATCCCCACCTTGGCCGCCACCACGTAGGCGCCGCCGCAGGCCCCGCCAAACAGACCGGCGAGGAAGGGTTTGATATAGCGAAGGTTCACTCCGAAGATGGCAGCCTCGGTGATGCCCAGCAGGCACGACATGGCCGCCGGCACGGTAATGGCCTTGATCTTCACGTCGCGGGTCTTGAAGTAGACCGCGAGGCAAGCCCCGCCCTGTGCCACGTTGGCCATGGCCCAGATGGGCAGCAGGAAGTTGACGCCAATTTGCGGATTGGCCAGCAGCCCCGCCTCGATAGCATGGAAGCTGTGGTGGATGCCGGTGATGACGATAAGCGAGTAAGTGCCGCCAAACACCAGCCCCGCCAACCAGCCTGCCTGCTCATAGAGGGCGCTCAGACCGAACGAGATGCCATCCCCCAGCACCCGACCCGCCGGGCCGATAAAGAGCAGTGCCACGAAACCGGTGATGATGACGGTGAGAAACGGGGTGAGGATCAGATCCAGCGCATCCGGAATGCGCTTGCGCAGCTGTTTCTCCAGATGGGACATAAACCAGACAGCCAACAGTACCGGGAAGACGGTGCCCTGATAGCCGATCATGGCGACATCGAGCCCGAAGAAATCCATGGTCTTGAAGCCACCGGCCACGCCCCAGGCGTTGGTCAGCGCCGGGTGGGTGAGGATGCCGCCGAGGGTTGCCCCGAGGTACGGATTGCCGCCAAACTCCCGCGCCGCCGTAAAGCCGATGAGGATCGGCAGTATGATAAAGGCCGCCGAGCTGAACATGTCGAGCATCACAAACAGGGCGCTGTCGGCATTGACCCAACCGTAGGTGCGCACCATGCCAAGCAGCCCCATCAGCAGACCCGAGGCGACGATGGCCGGAATGATGGGTACGAAGATGTTGGAGAGGGTTCGCGCCAACCGCTGGGCCACGTTGAGCTTGGCCGCCGCCATGTCGGTCAGCTCCGCCTTGCTGGCGGTGCCGGTACCGGTCAGCGTCACAAACTCCGCGTAGACCTTGTTGACCAGACCGGTGCCGAAGATCACCTGGATTTGGCCCGCGTTGCTAAAGCACCCCTTGACCCCCTCCAGCTTGTCGATGGCGGCCTTGTTTACCTTGCTGTCATCGGCCAGCACCAACCGCAGCCGGGTGGCGCAGTGGGCAGCGCTGACGATATTCTCCTTGCCCCCGAGCAGGGGCACCAGATCCTTGGCTATCGCACTGATATTCATATTCTTCCTCTTATGACCCGCCACGCTGGCGGGCCCTTGTCACATGAGAGTAGGGGCTGTCGAGCCGGGCTTCTAGCCTCAGCTCAACAGCCGCTTGCGCCTGATCGCAAAAAGGCATCCAGTTCGGTGCGGGTCGGCAGCGCCGTCATGGCCCCCTTGGCGGTGGTGGCGAGCGCCCCGCAGCCGTGGGCCTGCGCCAGAATGGCGGGCAACTCGGCCAGCGTCGGCAGCGACGAGCGCCCGGCCAGCGCCGCCAGCAGACCGGCGACGAAGGCATCACCCGCCCCCGTGGTGTCGATGGGCGTCACTTTCTGCCCCACCCACTCCAGCAACTCGCCATCAAGGCGAGCCACTACCCCGGCCGCCCCTCTGGTCACCAGCACCAGCGCCGGGCCAGAGAGCGTAGCGAGCCCGGCAGCCAGATCATCCTCGCCGCTCAGCAGTTGCAGCTCCTCGATGGAGAGCTTGACCACATCCGCCTGCGCAATGGCCTGACGCACCAGCGGCAGCATCTCGGCGGGGTTGCCCCACACCTCGGGACGCAGGTTGGGGTCGAAGCAGACCCGCCCGCCTGCCGCCTTGATGGCCGCCATGGCCTGCAGGCAGCTGGTGCGCACCGGCTCGTTGGCGAGCGCGATGGAGCAAGTCAGCAACCACTGACCTGCATCGAAGCGGGGCAACTCATTTGGGGTGAGGAACTGGTCGGCACTGGGGCGCACCATAAAGGTGAAGCTGCGCTCCCCCTCATCATCCAGTGCCACCAGCACGGTAGAGGTGCGATGGTCAGGATCGAGCCGTAGCGCACCGATATCCACCCCCTCCCCGCTCAGGGTGTCGGCCATAAAGCGGCCGAACGGATCGGCACCAACCCGGCCGATAAAGGCCGCATCGCCACCCAGCCGTGCCACGCCAACCGCCACATTGGCGGGCGCACCACCCGAACACTTGAGGTAGTGCAATGCCCCTTCCGGGATCAAGTCCACCACCGCATCCCCCATTACCCACACACGATTCGTCACCTTGCTACTCCACTGCTGCATCGGATCCACGGTCAAACCCGAACTCTGTTCTGTTGGCTGGCATTATCAGCTAAACCGTTTTAGCCAACCAACAGATCTCGGCACCGGCTGCCATTTTTGTGATCGGGATAACGAACTAGAACCAGGTTTCCATCTGTACGCCAAAGTTCCACTCGCCACCGGCGGTGAAGTTGCTCTGGCCCATGGCATCGTCGCTGGCGTAATTGTCGAGCTCGGAGGACCAGTCCATCCAGCTGGCGAACACCCTAAGCTCAGGCCGTTCGAAGAAACCGGCGGTCTGCGCCTTGAAGGTGGGGGCGAAGGTGAGCTTGGTGAAGTTGCCGTTCACCGCCTGGCGTCCCTTGTAACCCTTGGAATCGAGATCCATGTACTGCCAGGCCGCCTCGTAAACCAGCTCGACGTTCTGGCTCAACACCTGCGCCACCCGGGTATTGAAGGTAAGCCAGCGGTACTCGTCTCCTTTCACGTAGCGATCCTGACTCTGCTCGGCCAGCAGGGCCGGGGCAAAACGCCAGCGCGAGTTGAGATCGGTGGCGCCAAACACGGCGACCCGCACTGCATCGGCGTCCGGCAGCAGCTCGCTGTCAGAGCCCAGCCCCTTGACCTCGGCCCCCAGCCCATGACCATACAACACCGCCGCCTTGGCAAACCCTGGGTTGATGCCAAAGAAGCTCTCGCCGTGGTAGGCCAACAGGGTGTGTGCCCCCTTGTCCGCCGCCTCGCTGCCCATCCCCTTGTCATTGATGCGGGCGTCATTGTCCTTGGCCGAGAGGCCGTTCACCATCCACTGCCAGTTGCCGACGCGGTTGTTCATGGTGAGGATGTAGCTCTCGATATCGGAGAGACCGCTGGCGCTGATGTCGCCGTAATCCCGGCCATAGAGGGAGAAGTTGGCCTTCCAGCTGTCGGCGAGCTGCACGTCGTAAACGCCGCCGCCGGTACCGGCCAGGAACACCACGTCGGAATCGAGCCAGTGGATGTCGAAGTTGTCCCGATCAAAGCGCTTGCCCGCCCACAGCACCGCATTCTTGAAGGGGCCGTCGAAGCTCGCCAGATTGCCGATCTCGGCAAACACCTGACGGGTATTGAGGCTCGAATCGCTGGCGGTCCAGTCGTTGCTGGTCTCAACCCCGTCTGCCAGCATCAGCTTGTAGCGAGCCCAGCTGCCATCCTCGAAGGTCTGGGTTTTCAGCAGGTTAGCCTCCATGTATGTGTCATCTTCGTTGCCAAGGCGACCGACGGCCCCGCCCACCGAACCGGCTGGCGTGATGTAGGGGCCGCCGCGCCCACCGTTGCCATTGCTGTTTACCAACAGGCCCGAGCGGGCATAGCCGTGAAACTCGAAGCCCTGGGCACCAGCGGTCTTCTCATCCACCTTCTGGCTGCGGTTGTTGGCCACCTGCGCCTGCTCGCTGGCCGCGCTCGCCTTCACTTCCGCCTGACTGGCACGGCTCTCTGCCGCCTCGGCTCTGGCTTCAGCCGCCTGTACCCGCGCCTCCAGCGCCGCCAGACGGGCCTCGATACCGCCATCCGCCGCCCACAGCGGGCTGATCATTCCCAATCCCAGCGCTACCGCCAGCGCCAACTTGCTCTTGAACATCATCATCTTCCTCACCTGTCATCTGTAGCCCGAACGGGCGCTGTTGTTATCGACAGACGGAGCATAGCTAAACCAGTTTAGCCAACTCAATACAACAACTAAACCGTTTCAGCAACAGTGTGAGCGGGATAACATTTGTACAGCAGGAATTGGCGGGAGTTGTGAGGAGGATCCCTCATCAGGATCCACTCAATAGGGCGGATCCTGGCTAAACGGCGGGCAAAAAAAGAGCCGGCACAAGGCCGGCTCTGTTTATTCGGGTCGCTGAAATCAGCTGGTCAGATCGTCGAAGAAGCGTTTCACCCCTTCGAAGAAGCCTTCCGATTTCGGCTTGTGGGTCTTGGCAGCAGCACCGCTGAACGACTCGTCCAGCTGGCGCAAAAGCTCTTTCTGCTGCTCGGTGAGGTTGACCGGAGTCTCGATCACCACCTTGCACATCAGATCCCCTACCTGGCCGGAGCGTACTGACTTCACGCCCTTGCCGCGCATGCGGAACATCTTGCCAGTCTGGGTCTCCGGAGTGACCTTGAGCTTGACGCGGCCATCCAGGGTCGGCACTTCAATCTCGCCACCCAGCGCAGCTGCGGTGAAGCTGATGGGCACTTCGCAGTAGAGGTTGTTGCCGTCACGCACGAAGATCTCGTGCTCTTTGACGTGCACCTGTACGTAGAGATCCCCTGCCGGAGCCCCTGCCTCCCCTGCCTCCCCTTCGCCGGAGAGACGGATGCGATCGCCGGTATCGACGCCCGCCGGAATTTTCACCGACAGGGTCTTGGTGCGCTGGTAGCGACCTTCACCGTGACACTTGCGGCACGGATCCTTGATGATCTTGCCGCGACCGTGACAGTGCGGACACGCCTGCTGCACCGCAAAGAAGCCCTGACGCATCTGCACCTGGCCGGAGCCGTGGCAGGTCGGGCAGGTCTGGGCACTGCTGCCGGTGTGGGCACCGGAGCCGTTACAGACTTCGCAGTGAACCAGAGTCGGCACCTTGATCTCCTTGGAGACCCCGCGTACCGCCTCTTCCAGCGTCAGCTCCATGGTGTAACGCAGGTCGGAGCCACGGGCCGGGCCACGACGAGCACCACCACGGCCACCGCCGAAGATGTCACCGAATACGTCACCAAACATGTCGGCGAAGTCGGCACCGCCGCCAAAGCCACCGTGGCCACCGCCACCCTGGCTCGGGTCGACACCGGCATGGCCGTACTGGTCGTAACGGGCACGCAGGTTGGCATCGGTCAGGACCTCGTAGGCTTCCTTGACCTCTTTGAACTTCTCTTCGGATGCGGCATCACCCTGATTACGATCCGGGTGATACTTCATGGCCAGGCGCTTGTACGCCTTCTTGATCTCGCGATCGTCGGCATCTTTCGCCACACCCAGTACTTCGTAGAAATCGCGCTTCGACATACTCATCCTGTGGTTACGCAGACGGGCGTTGGTTACCCAACGCCCGTGAATTCATTGACCAAGCCGATGGGCGAAGCGGACTCCGCCCATCTGGGTAGGGCTTACTTCTTGTCGTCTTTCACTTCTTCGAACTCGGCGTCGACTACGTCGTCGTCAGCCTTGGCAGAAGAGGAGGACTGACCGGCATCAGCACCGGCTGCACCCTGGGCCTGAGCCTGCTGCTGGGCAATTTCCATCAGCTTCTGGGACGCTTCCAGCAGAGCCTGCTGTTTGGCTTCGATAGCAGCCTTGTCGTCACCCTTGATGGCCGCTTCCAGCTCGCTCAGAGCAGCTTCGATCTTGGTCTTGTCGTCGGCAGGCAGAGCTTCACCGGCTTCGGTGATCTGCTTGCGTACGGAGTGGACCAGACCATCAGCCTGGTTGCGAGCCTGTACCAGCTCTTCAAACTTCTTGTCCTCGGCCGCGTTGGCTTCGGCTTCGCGTACCATGCGCTCGATCTCGTCATCAGACAGACCAGAGGAGGCCTGGATGGTGATCTTCTGCTCTTTGTTGGTCTCTTTGTCTTTCGCAGAGACGTGCAGGATACCGTTGGCATCGATATCGAAGGTCACTTCGATCTGCGGCAGACCGCGCGGTGCCGGACGGATGCCTTCCAGGTTGAACTGGCCCAGAGACTTGTTGTCGCTGGCGCGCTTGCGCTCACCCTGCAGCACGTGAATGGTCACGGCAGACTGGTTGTCTTCGGCAGTGGAGAACACCTGGGACTTCTTGGTCGGGATGGTGGTGTTCTTCTCGATCAGCGCAGTCATCACGCTACCCATGGTTTCGATACCCAAGGAGAGCGGGGTCACGTCCAACAGCAGTACGTCGGTCTTGTCACCGGACAGTACGGCACCCTGGATGGCAGCACCCATGGCCACGGCTTCGTCCGGGTTGACGTCTTTACGCGGCTCTTTGCCAAAGAACTCGGCAACGGTCTTCTGAACCAGCGGCATACGGGTCTGACCACCAACCAGGATCACGTCGTCGATCTCGCCAACAGCCAGACCGGAGTCTTTCAGGGCGACACGAACCGGCTCCAGAGAGTCTTTCACCATGTCTTCTACCAGGGATTCCAGCTTGGCGCGGGTCACCTTGATGTTCATGTGCTTCGGACCGGTGGCATCTGCAGTGATGTACGGCAGGTTGACGTCGGTCTGCTGGGCAGAAGAGAGCTCGATCTTGGCTTTCTCGGCGGCATCTTTCAGACGCTGCAGAGCCAGCTGGTCGTTGCGCAGGTCGATGCCCTGCTCACGCTTGAACTCGTCTACCAGATAGTTGATGACGCGGTTGTCGAAGTCTTCACCACCCAGGTGGGTGTTACCGTTGGTCGCCAGTACTTCGAAGGTGGTTTCGCCTTCCACTTCGTCGATCTCGATGATGGAGATATCGAAAGTACCGCCACCCAGGTCATATACGGCAACCTTGCGCTCGCCCTTGACCTTGTTCACGCCGTAGGCGAATGCAGCAGCAGTCGGTTCGTTGATGATGCGTTTTACATCCAGACCGGCGATGCGACCGGCATCCTTGGTAGCCTGACGCTGGGCGTCGTTGAAGTAGGCCGGAACAGTGATAACGGCTTCGGTTACCGGCTCGCCCAGATAGTCTTCGGCGGTCTTCTTCATCTTTTTCAGCACTTCGGCAGAGATCTGCGGCGGTGCCATTTTCTTGCCCTTCACTTCAACCCAAGCGTCGCCGTTGTCAGCTTTGGCGATGGCGTACGGCATGATTTTCAGGTCACGCTGCACTTCTTCATCTTCAAAACGACGACCGATCAGACGCTTGATGGCGAACAGGGTGTTTTTCGGGTTGGTGATGGCCTGACGCTTGGCCGGCTGACCAACCAGGATCTCGCCATCATCGGCATAGGCAATGATGGACGGAGTAGTACGATCGCCTTCTGCGTTCTCGATCACGCGAGCAGTGTCGCCATCCAGAATAGCGACGCAGGAGTTGGTAGTACCCAGGTCAATACCGATGATTTTACCCATTTGACGAATCTCCAAATACTTTGAATAAACTGGCGAGGAACTCGCCTTAATGCGTTAACGGCTAGGTGGGGGCAGCCAATCTGGCTTTCAAGCTCCCGGCATCAAATTTTTTGTGCCGCCGCGGCCTTGCTACCTATATGGGGTCGCCAGACGCAGCTTCAAGCCCCAACCCTAAAAAACCACACCCTTTGTCATGGTTGCGCGGTCACGTTGAGCCGTAAAACCGGGCAAGATGAACAGGTGCTGCACTGCGAAGCAAAAAGCCCGCCACAGGGCGGGCTCGGGCACCCACAGCCAATCAGTCGACCGCTTTGGCGATCATCACCATGGCAGGACGGATCACCCGACCGTTGAGGTCATAGCCCTTCTGCATTACGGCGATCACGGTGTTCGGGGCCACATCGGCACTCGGCACCATGCTCATCGCCTGATGGGCGTTGGGGTCAAACGGCTGGTTGATCGGGTCGAGCGCCACCAGACCAAACTTGGCCACGCCGCTCTGCATGGATTTCAGGGTCAGCTCGACACCTTCAATCATCGGCTTGAGGGCTTCGTTCTCCTTGTCGGCCAGTTCGATGGCTCGCTCAAGGTTGTCCAGCACCGGCAGCAGTTCGTTGGCGAACTTCTCCAGAGCGAATTTGTGCGCCTTCTCCACATCCAGCTCGGTACGACGGCGCAGGTTCTCCATCTCGGCGGCGGTACGCAGGGCGCGTTCACGCTCTTCCGCCGCTTTTTGGATGGCGGTTTCCAGCTGCGCTTCCAGTTCGGCAATGCGGGCCTGCTCGGCTGTCACTTCACTGTCTACATCGGTCGGCTCGACTGGCTGGGCTTCCACTTGCTCCATCGCTTCAACCTTTTGCTCTTCGTGGTTCATGACATCTCCAATTCCGGGGTTACTTATGAGGGCCCTGACGTCTGGTTGAGCGACCGGACGACAACAGACCGACTATGTTGGCGCTATTATGGGGATGCATCCCCGGCTTTCAAGGGGTAAAGGGCAATCAGGGTTGCTGAATAGCCGCAACCGTCGGTTTATCCGGGTTACCGCTCACCGTTTAACCAGTAGCCTCAAGGGGATAGCCGGCCCCGTCACACGGGAGAGCGTCACAAGCGGAGCAAAGCACTGTATACTGGCCCGCAATACCCATCCCAGATCTGACTGACTATGGATTCTCCGTTCAAAACCATCGCCCTGATTGGCAAACCCCACCATGAGGGGGCCAACCAGACGCTGACCGGCCTGCATCAATACCTGACCGCCCGCGGCTTTCGGGTACTGGTGGAGAGCCGGGTCGCCCAGACCCTGAGCATCCTCGATGAAAACGTGATGGATCTGGTGCAACTGGGCCAGCAGGCCGATCTCGCTATCGTGGTCGGCGGTGACGGCAACATGCTGGGGGCGGCACGGGTGCTGTCGCGTTTCGATGTGGCGGTGATCGGGGTGAACCGGGGCAACCTCGGTTTTCTGACCGACCTCTCGCCGCAGGATTATCTGCTGCCGCTGGAGCAGGTGCTCTCCGGTCACTACAAGAGCGAACACCGCTTCCTGCTGGAAGCCTCGGTCTATCGCCACGGCGAGCGCAAGTCGAGCAATCTGGCGGTAAATGAAGCAGTGCTGCACCCGGGCAAGATCGCCCATATGATCGAGTTCGAGGTCTATATCGATGGCAGCTTTATGTATAGCCAGCGCTCGGACGGCATCATCGTCGCTACCCCGACCGGCTCGACCGCCTACTCCCTGTCGGCGGGCGGCGCCATCCTCACCCCTAAGCTCAACGCCATCACGCTGGTGCCCATGTTCCCGCATACCCTCAGCAGTCGCCCCATCGTGCTCGATGCCGACAGCGAAGTACGGCTGCTGGTCTCGCCGGATAATCAGGACGATGCCATGCAGGTCAGCTGTGACGGTCAGGTGACCCTGGCGGTCCACCCGGGGGACGAGATCCTCATCAAGAAGAGCCACCACCAGCTTCATCTGGTGCATCCCCTCGACTACAGCTACTTCCACGTGCTGCGCAACAAGCTCGGCTGGGGCAGCAAGCTGTTCTAATCAACTTTGACCGACAACGGCATTGCCAGAGAAGGGCGCCTGAATTGGCGCCCTTCTCTTTTCTTTCGTAGCAACCGCCCCTGCACTCTCATATCCGTACCGCGTGCCAATGGTCAGTACCGCATTCTTATAGCCATAGCGCACTGGCGCGGCTTTCCTGTGTTAAAAATGGCGGCGCCCTCTTTACTGTATATAAGACCAGTATATACTGGATACATACACAGTAATGTTGACCTATACAGGATGAGACCATGCTGACCCAGCTGACCGTCAACAACTTCGCCATCGTCAAGTTTCTCGAACTCGATCTGCAACCGGGCATGACCTGCATCACAGGTGAGACCGGCGCCGGTAAATCCATCGCCATCGACGCTCTCGGTCTCTGCCTCGGAGAGCGGGCCGAAGCCGGCATGGTGCGACCCGATAGCGACAAAAGCGAGGTCAGCGCCCGCTTCCTGCTAGACAACAACCCGGCCGCCCGCGCCTGGCTCGCCACCAACGAACTGGAAAACGAAGGTGAGTGTATCGTCCGGCGAGTCATCTCCGCCGAGGGCCGCTCACGCAGCTATATCAACGGCGTGCCCGTCCCCCTCACCCAGCTCAAGAATCTGGGTCAGCTGCTGGTCAACGTACACGGTCAGCATGCCCACCAGATGCTGCTCAAACCCGACTACCAGCTCGCCCTGCTCGACGGCTACGCCGGCCACCATCTGCTGCTCGATGAGGTGCGCCAGCACTATCAGCAGTGGCGTCAACTGCAAAACGAGCTCAACCGGCTCAAGGCCGAGCAGCAGCAGCGGGAGGCCCGTCGCCAACTGATCGAGTATCAGGTGCAGGAGCTGGACGAATTCGCCCTGCAGCCGGGGGAGTTTGAAGAGATAGAGGAGGAGCACCAGCGTCTCGCCAACGGCACCGAGCTGATGCAGGAGTGCGGCGCTTGCCTCGATCTGCTCTATGACAACGAAGAGACCACTATCGCAGGGCTGCTGCAATCGGCCGTCGATCGGGCCGAGGGGCTGGTCAGCATGGACAGCCGCCTCAACCCGGTACTGGAGATGCTGAATGAAGCGCTGATCGGGGTACAGGAGAGCCACAGCGAACTTCGCAGCTACCTCGATCGGCTGGAGCTGGATCCCGAGCGTTTTAACGAGCTGGAGGCCCGCCTCTCCAAAGCCATCAATCTGGCACGCAAGCACCACGTCAAACCGGCCGATCTGGCTCAGTACCATCAGGAGCTGGCCTCGGATCTCGCCCGCCTCAACTCTGACGAAGAGCGGCTAGAGGGGATGGAAGATGAGCTGGCCGAGGCCCGTCAGGCTTTTGTCCAGGCCGCCGAAGCCCTGAGCCAGAGCCGTCAGCGTTACGCCCAGGAGCTGGGCGCCAAGGTAACCAGCAGCATGCACGAACTGGCAATGCCCGATGGCCGCTTTGCCATCGAGGTGCGCCCCGATGCCCAGAGCAGTCTGTCACCACTGGGTATAGATCGGGTGGAGTTCATGGTCACCACCAACCCGGGCCAACCGATCCAGCCGCTTGGCAAGGTGGCCTCCGGCGGTGAGCTGTCGCGCATCAGCCTCGCCATCGTGGTGATCAGCGCCCGCAAGGTCTCCACCCCGACCCTGATTTTCGACGAAGTGGATGTGGGGATCAGCGGCCCGACTGCCGCCGTGGTGGGTCGCCTGCTGCGCCAGCTCGGCGAGTCCACTCAGGTGATGGTGGTCACTCACTTGCCTCAGGTGGCAGGCAACGGCCACCAGCATATGGTGGTGAGCAAGCATACCGATGGCAAAACCACCGAAACCCAAATGAGTGCCCTTGATGAGACCGCCCGTCTCAACGAGCTGGCACGCCTGCTCGGTGGCGACCAGATCACCGACAACACCTTGGCCAATGCCCGCGAGCTGCTGCGTCGATGAATCAGGTGATAAAGCCAATTTGCAGCGATGGCGACTGATAGCGCTGACCGAACATGCTGACTGCGCAGGCACAGGCGAGAGCTATGGCCTGCGCAGCCAGTAATAGCCAACAGCCAACAGCCAACAGCCAACAGCCAACAGCCAACAGCCAACTGTGATAACTGAACTCGCGTCAGGATTACCGACCCAGATCAATAAAATGGCGAGTTAGGCGAAGCTGGCAGCAACATGGGCGTGGATCCGGTTGCCTTCATGTGGCGGATTTCGCATAGTGTTGCCCCCCTTTATGGGTATCCAATTGTGAGGCTTTGTCTATGATCCACGTTTTTGGTCACAAGAATCCTGATAGCGACAGTATCTGCAGTGCGCTGGTTATCACCGACTGGCTCAATGGCCAGGGCCGTCAGGCCACCCCATGGCGTCTGGGTGACCTGCGCACCGAAACCCGTTTTATTCTGGAGCAGGCTGGCGTCAGCGAACCCGAGTTGCTGACCAAAGATCTGACCGGTGAAGATGTCTGGCTGGTGGATTTCAGTGATCTGGAACAGGGCCCTGCCACACTGGCACAAGCCAATGTACTGGGCCTGGTGGATCACCACCGTCTCGGCACTCTGGTCACCCAGTCTCCGCTGGATGCGTGGATCCGGGCTGTCGGCTGCACCTGCACCATCGCCTTCGATCTGCTGAGCCAGCAAGGCACCGTGACCCGCAGCCAGGCTCGCCTGATGCTGGGTGCCATCATGAGCGACACCCTCTGTCTCACCTCGCCGACCACCACCGAGCAGGACAAGATCGCCTGTGAGCGTCTGGCACCGCTGGCCGAAGTATCGCTGGCCGAATTCGGCCAACAGTTGCTGATGGCGAAAACCGACCTGAGCGGCCTGACTCCGGCTCAACTGCTGCAGCAGGATGAGAAAGCGTTCCAGGCGGAAGGTTGCAGCTTCATCATGAGCCAGATCGAAGTGGGCAGCGAACAGCAGCTGGCCGAGCACCTGCCAGCCCTGCAGCAGGAGATGGCCCAGCGCGTGGCGAGCGAAGGGCTCGACTTCTTCGTATTGATGGTGACTGACCTGACTGCGGCTGCCAGCCGTATCTACTTTACCGAGCACGCCAAAGTACCGGCAGAGTCCAGCTACCACCCGGGCTTTGTCAGCCGCAAGAAGCAGGGGCTGCCCTGGGTGATGGATCTGCTGGCCAAGGCCTGACCTTCCCTCGCCATCACCTATTCCAAAGCCCTGCCTGTGCGCAGGGCTTTTTCATCGCCACCGCCAGCCGCACTCCCCCCTCTTGCTGATCATGTTGCTCACGACTGCGGCCTCTCGCTTACTCCTTTCTCGGCTTATTGACAGTTAACGCCATAACTTTGCTTACATATTTGCGGCTGTTATTTATCAGGGCTTTGCTGCAGGATAATCGCCGCGCACAACCTTTTCCGTTTCCATTCAGGTGATCGATGAACATAACCCCCAAGCAGAGAACCCTGGCCATCACAATTCTGATCGCCGTGGTGCTCCTCGGCTGGCTGCTCTGGCCCAGTCAACCACCCAAGGCGATGCTGACCGCTCAAGTGACCCGCGAGGATATCGCCCAGACCGTACTGGCCAGTGGCGTGCTGCAGGCCGTAGAGCAGGTGGATGTGGGGGCCCAGGTCTCCGGCCAGGTTACCAAGCTGGCCGTCGAGGCTGGAGATCAGGTCAAGCAGGGAGACCTGCTGGCCGAGATCGATCCCCTGATTGCCCAGAACAACCTCAAGACGGCCGAGGCGGAGCTTGCCAGCAACCGCGCCCAGCTCAAGATCAAGCAGGCACAACTCAAACAGAACGAGCTCGCCTGGCGGCGCCAGCAGCAGATGTTCAAGCAGGAGGCGAGCTCACGGGCCGATCTGGAGAGTGCCGAGGCACTGCTGGCGGTCACCCGCGCCGAATTGCAAAACAGCCAGGCCAATATCGACAATGCCCTGATCAAGGTTGATCGGGCCAAGACCGAGCTGGGCTACACCAAGATCCTGGCGCCAATGGATGGCACCGTCATCAGCATTGTGACCCGTCAAGGCCAGACCCTGGCTGCCAGCCAGACGGTGCCAACCGTGCTCAAGCTGGCCAACCTCGAGACCATGACGGTCAAGGCGCAGATCTCCGAAGCTGATGTCACCAAGGTCAAAGCCGGCATGCCGGTCTATTTCACCTTGATCGGCGATCCGGATACCCGCTATCAGGGTACCCTTCGCGCCGTGGAGTTAGCGCCTACCAACATCAACGATCAGGCCACCACAGGCACCACCACCAACAATGCGGCCGTTTACTACTACGCCCTGTTCGATGTGCCCAATCCCGATCATACCCTGCGAGTGGCAATGACCACCCAGGTGACCATAGTGCTCGGCGAGCGCAAGCAGGTGCTCACTGTGCCGCAAACCGCCCTCGGCAAGTCGCTGGGTGACAACGAGTATGAAGTCACCGTGATCAAGGACGATGAGACAACCGAAACCCGTCATATCAAGACCGGTATGAAGGACGAGATCCGCATTGAGGTGATCAGCGGGCTGAGTGAGAAGGAGGAGGTGCAGCTCAATCACGGAGCCCCCGCCGACAATGATGAGATGGCGGTGATGCTATGAGTGAGCCCCTGAACCAGCTGCCGTTGATCCAGCTGAAAGGGGTCGAGCGACGCTACCAGAGCGGCGACAGCGAAGTCACCGTGCTCCACCCTCTTGATCTCACTATCACGGCTGGAGAGATGATCGCCATTGTCGGCGCGTCCGGCTCCGGTAAGTCGACCCTGATGAACCTGCTGGGTTGTCTCGATAGCCCGAGCAGCGGCCAGTATCTGTTTCGCGGTCAGGACACCGCCACCATGGATGCGTTGGCGCTGGCCCGGCTGCGCTGCCACCACTTCGGCTTTATCTTTCAGCGCTACCACCTGCTGCCCCATCTCGATGCCGCCGCCAACGTGGA
This sequence comes from Aeromonas sp. Lyrl_2, assembly GCF_051948815.1. NCBI lineage: Bacteria > Pseudomonadati > Pseudomonadota > Gammaproteobacteria > Aeromonadales > Aeromonadaceae > Aeromonas > Aeromonas sp. Lyrl_2. Next base: position 254,324 of record NZ_JAYJLJ010000002.1, on the reverse strand, counting down.
GATCCCAGCTGTCTATGCCGGTACCAGCCGCCCGGATCGCCAGGCGCGCGCGCGTCAGCTGCTGAGTAGACTGGGGCTGGCCGATCGCAGTCACCATACCCCGGGCCAGCTCTCCGGCGGTCAGCAGCAGCGGGTCAGTATCGCCCGGGCGCTGGCCAATGGCGGCGAAGTGATCCTCGCCGATGAACCGACCGGCGCACTGGATAGCCAGAGCGGCAAGGAGGTGATGGCGATCCTCAAGGAGCTGCACGCTCAGGGCCACACCATCATTCTGGTCACCCACGATATGAACGTGGCCAGCCATGCCGACCGTATCATCACTCTCAAAGATGGTCGGATTGAACAAGATAGCGGCCCCAGCCAAACGGCCGTGTTGGCCCCAGCCACCGCTGTAGCCGCTCAAAAAATAGCTCCCACTAAAGGCGCCATGGGTCACGACTGGGATCGTTATCGGGAAGCGGGACGGATGGCGATCCATGCCATGCTCGCCCACCGGATGCGCACCTTCCTCACCATGCTCGGCATCATCATCGGTATCGCCGCAGTGGTGAGCGTGGTCGCTCTTGGTCAGGGGGCGCGCGCTAAGGTGATCGACCAGATCAATGCGATGGGCACCAACACCATCGAAATCTTCCCGGGTAAAGGATGGGGCGATGAGAAGATGGCCAGCATCCAGACCCTCAACAAGGGGGATCTCGATGCCCTGTTGGGGCAACCCTATCTTGCGGGCGCCAGCCCCGAGATCGGCAGCTCCGGCCAGTTGCGCTATCGCAACAAGACCAACAGCGGCAACGTGACCGGGGTCGGTAACGACTATTTCAAGGTAAAGGGGATGACGCTGGTCAGTGGTCGCTTACTGGAGTGGCAAGATATCCAGCTGCGTGCCGCCGTCGCCGTGGTGGACAAGAAGAGCATCACCAGCCTGCTTGGCAAGGAGGATCCGGTCGGCAAGGTGGTACTGGTCGGCACCTTGCCGGTGCGGATTGTCGGTGTGGTTTCGCAGGAGACCGGCTTCGGCCCCACCAGCCAGTCGGTCAATATCTGGCTGCCCTACAGCGCGGTGATGAGTCGCCTCATCTCGCAGCACCACTTCAGCCAAATCACCATCCGGGTCAAGGACGGGGTACAACCGGCACTGGCCGAGCAGGCGGTGATCGAGCTGATCACCAAGCGCCACGGGGTGAAGGATTTCTTCACCTTTAGCAGCGACAGCATCATCAAATCGGTAGAGAAAACCACCGCCACCATGACCCTGATGGTCTCGGCCATCGCGGTGATCTCGCTGATCGTCGGCGGGGTGGGCGTGATGAACATCATGCTGGTGTCGGTGGTGGAGCGTACCCGCGAGATCGGCATTCGCATGGCCGTGGGCGCCCGCCAGTCGGATATTCTGCAGCAATTCCTGATTGAGGCTGTGATGGTGAGCCTGCTGGGGGGGATCTTCGGCGTCGGCCTCTCGCTCGGTATTGGCGCGCTCTTTTCACTGCTGGTGGACTCCATCAAGATGCAGTTCTCGCTCTTCTCCATCCTGATGGCCTTTGGCTGCTCGTCACTCATCGGGATCCTGTTTGGTTACCTGCCGGCACGCAATGCGGCGCGGCTCGACCCTGTTGTCGCACTGGCGAGGGAATAACAATGCACAAACTCTCCTGGCTGGCTCTCTGCATGGCCCTCAGCGGCTGTAGTCAGCACAGCACCTATCAAAGACCCGAGCTGGCGATAGCCCCCACATGGCAACAGGCAGACGGCGCCCGACTGGCTGCGCAGGCTGGCCCCTGGTGGCGGGAATTTCATGATCCCCAACTCGACAAACTGGTCGAGGCGGTACTGGCCGCCAACCCGGACATGCGTGTGGCGGCCCTCAAGCTCAAAAGCGCCCGACTGGGCGCCGAGCAGGCCGATACCAACCTCACCCCCTCGGTCAATGGCACTATCGCTGCCAGTGGCAACAAGGATCTGAAAACCGGCCAAGGCACCAACAGTCTGGGCCCCTCGCTGAGCCTCAGTTACGAAGTGGATTTGTGGGGCAAGCTTGCCTCAGTGCGGGATCAGGCAAGCTGGGAAGCGGCTGCAAGCGAGCAGGATCTCGCCAGCACCCGACTGCTGCTGATCGGCAATACCCTGGAGCAGTATTGGCAGCTTGGCTATCTCGGCTCTGCCATCGCACTCGGAGAACAGCAGCTGGCCAACCTGACGCGAACCGAGCAGCTGACCCAAACCAAATACCAGGCAGGCGCCATCACCCGACTCGATCTGGCGCAGGCACGCCAGCAACTGGCAGGCAAGCAGGCTGAGCTGGCCTCCCTCAAGGCGCAGCAGGAGCAGGCTCGCAATGCCCTGCGTCTGTTGCTGGGCCGCAGCAGCGGGCCGCTGGAGTATGCACCCGCTTCCCTTGCAAAGCAGACCATCCCTGAACTTGCGGTGGGTATTCCGGCCGATGTGCTGGCCCGCCGCCCCGACGTCAAAGCGGCCGAATTGCGGCTGCGCAAGACGCTGGCAAAAGGTGACGAGATCCGCACCAGCTTCTACCCCAGCCTGACCCTGACCGGCAGCGCCAGCACCGCATCCGATAGATTGGCGCAGGTACTGCAAAATCCGGTTGGTATGCTGGGGGCCAGCCTCGCCCTCCCCTTCCTTGAATACAACCGCACCCAACTTGCCATCGAAAGCTCAGAGCTGGATTACCAGATTGCTGAAACCGAGTTTCGCAAACAGCTCTACACCGCACTGGTGGAGGTAGAAGACAATCTGGCCGCCCGCCACTATGGCCAGCAGCGACTCGATTATCTGCAGGAACAACTGAGTTATGCCCAGGAGGCCGAACGACTGGCCAAGGCTCGCTTCCAGGCGGGTGCGACCGGCGTGCAAGCCTGGCTTGATGAGCAGAACCGGCTGTGGGATGCCCAGCAGAGCCTGCTGGCCCAGCAAAAAGAGCAGCTCACCACCACCGCCAAAATCTATCGCGCCCTGGGTGGCAGCGATAGCGTGACGCCCCGATAGCGCTTCACCTGGCCATTCCCCACTCTGCCGGCAGAGTGGGGAATGACATCGCCATCGACCGCACAGAATTCCCTCGCCCACACGGCAACCGAACTCCATTGCTCATTATCAGGGGCAGTTACGGCAGCCCATCCAATAACATGCATCGGCGACCCAGAATATCCCGGCTATACCTTGCGGCTATCTCTATCCCTCACGCACCCTGTGGAGATAACGATTACCAGATATTCCATCCGCAGAGAGCTCGACTCTCGCCGAGCGGCGCCCCGTGAATCGTGAGAGACATATCCGAAGCGCATATCTGCACGACGCATACAAAAAGCGATATCACGCAGTTAATTCTGCACGACAAAATTAATCGCAAACAATGAGTGATATTGAGCAAAGTAACAGTGAAGTGAAACGATGGTAAAAAGGATACAAGCGAGGATGTAGATAACAATGGGGTGAAGGGGCAGATTGGATAACCACGAGTAAAACGGCAAAAATAATGCCGCTCAAAGGCGGCATTATTCAATCTCTGAACCTGACGAATTAGATCAGGAAATCGTTCAGGTCTTTACCCAGTGCTACTTGAGCAGCAATGGCTTTCGGCATACGGCCTTGACCGGTCCAGGTTTTTTCCTGGCCATCTTCTTCGTACTTGTATTTAGCCGGACGCGGAGCACGCTTGCTCTTGGCAGCGCCAGTCGCAGCAGCCGGAGCTGCGGCAGTCGCCAACAGCTCGCGAGGATCAATACCAGCCTGCTGCAGCATTTCGGTGAATTCATTCAGCTTGCGCTGACGCTCTTCCTGTTCAGCACGCTCCTGTTCAACAGAATCGGCGCGCTCTTGGTAAACCAGGTCAAACTTCTCTTTAGCTTCCAGCAGTTGCTCAAAAGGCAGCTCACGAATAGCCGCACGCAGACTGCGAATGTTCAGCAGAACTTTCAGAAACTCGTTCATTATTTCCTCACAAAAAAGTCGGTTACAGGGATAACTGTTTCAGAATAGCATGGACAATTAGCGAGAACATACAGTTTTTCTATATTAACGTTCTTTTTTTCTTAAATTTCACCATCAAGATCGAATGCTTGCCACTATCAATAACAAACTGGCTGGAATGCAGATCATCTGGGTAGAGAGGTGATTACCATCTTGCGCTCAAGAAACATCAGTATTTCAAGACTCATTAATTTCCTGTTCAGCATCCAACAAAACTAACTCAGTAACCTGACTTATAAGCCTGAGCGCACATTTCTACCATACGTTCAACATCATGTGACAAGACTACGCCTATCTGTTTAGCAATGAACATGTCTAGATCCTGTCCCGTCCCCCGATGATGAGGGGATATCCAAACTGACTATCAACCCATTCGACACCACCAATAAAATCACATATTAATCAATTGGTTGAGAACAGCGAATGACATTTCAAATATGCTTTTCGTAGCCCATTTGACAGACGTATGCGTCCGAAAACAGACTGTTCGGATACTGGCCGTTCAGAAGGTAAACAATAAAAAAACCAGCCGTTTTTAAGGGCTGGCTTTCTATGTAGCCAAATAGCACTATTTATTTTTGGTTATATTCTTGCCTGATTGATCAACACCGGTAATCACTGCCTGTGAAGCGGATCCAGTTAAAAGGGGCTCGGTTGGATAGAGCTTAAGTGCTTCAGCTCGCATCGCATTGGCTTCCTCTGTACGACCCAATGCATTAAGCGCGATCACCATATTGGCGTATATGTTGGCACGGGGTGTATGGCGTACGAATGCCTGCCCCCACTCCAGATAAGCTTCCAGTTCGGTCTTGTTATTTGTCTGCAAGCCCACCATCAGACGAACCGAGTTCACATCAAATTCCACTCGGGTCAACCAAGCCATGGGATTGACGATATCAAGTAGCAAAGTCGGCTCTTTATACCCACCCCGTTCATATTTGGTGACTACCCATGCGGTGTGAATGGCTGTAAGCATAAAGGGAACGGCCAGCAGCGGGATAGCAACCGCCATAAATCGCAGTAACAACCATGGGCGGCACTCCATATCCCACCATGATGAGAAACCCTGACTCGCCAGGTTGGTCTCTTCAATTTCGGTATCGATGATATAAATCAGCATCAGCAACAGCCACCATAACACGATCGCATGGTAGAGCGGGTATTCCGTCTGGGTATGAAGCAAGATCGGTGTAACCAGAGCAAGCAGTCCCATGGCATTTACCCAACGCACACTTGCCAGACGCCATAATAATGCGCCCCCCATGATCACCATGCCGGCCATGGGTGCAATACCGCCCTCAACAGCCCAATAGAGAAACTCGTTGTGGGGGTGGTCAAGATTGTACTCAATCTGCACCATGGACGGATTCAGCGCTTTATCAGCCATATAGTGATGGAGAAAAACAGATTCAAAACTGCCGTATCCCCAACCACTCCAGGGAGCCTGTGCAATCAGTTTGGCAGCATAGGGCCAATAAATAGAGCGCATACCACCAGACTGATAGATCTCCAGCCCACGCTTGGCTCCAGCCATCCAATATTGTGATAACAGGCCAATGGCCACAGCCAAGATAACCAGACCCAACATACGCCATAGCAGGCGTTGTCGATAAAGTTGAGGCATCAATAAGAACAGGGCTAACAGGCCACCTAATTGCCCCACTCGGGATTGTAAAACCACCAGTAACAATGATGCAGATAGAATGACGCCATAGCGCAGAGCCATCAGCAAGCGGCCACCCTCTCTACGCAGTTCCAGCCAGATGGCAAGGGCAATCCCAGTCGCCATAAACGTCGCCATCACGTTTGGCTGTTGAAAGATCCCGTATGGACGATTGATTTTAGTGTCGTAGCCAATCCAGTTACCCGGCGTCAACAGATAGAACTGAACCAGACCGAGCACTGCCTCCATCGCGATCGCAATCAGGATGAGATAGAGCAAGCGCTCACGCTTCGGCCGATTAAAGCCCCATTGATAGAGACCAAACAAAAACAGCAGACCAGCAAAAAGTCCCAGCAATCGGGGAATGGCATAATCCTTGAGTGCAAAGCTGGGATAGAGCATCGGGAGCAGTAGCAAGAGAGCTCCTATCCATAAACCCGCTTGTAATGGAGAAAAGACCAGACGTTGACGTAACGTCACCTGCCACAGTCCCAGCCCCATTGCCAAAGACGCAAAGATCCATCCACACGCATTAAAGGGCAGATACAGACCCGCACCACCAGGATTGTGCATAAAAAAATGCACTCCAAGTAACCAGTATGATGAAGATAAAATCCAATACAAGCTGCTCATATATTCTTTCCGTATACTCAACGAGCCCCAAACCCTGTCAGCATTGTTTTAATAGTTTTGATTACTATTAATAGATCAAGCCAAAGCGAAAAATTCCTAATATAATAAAAATCATACTCTAATTTTATACGAGTACTATCTGTATCAGCTGAGTAGCCATGCATAACCTGAGCCCATCCACTTATACCAGGACGGACCATATGACGATACATATAGAATGGTAGCTCAGACTCAAATTTCTCTACAAAAAAACGCTGTTCAGGTCGTGGACCAATCAAGCTCATATCCCCTTTAAGAACATTAAAAAATTGCGGGAGCTCATCAATTCTATATTTACGAATAAAATGACCAACACGGGTAATCCGTTTGTCAGCTTTCTGAGCAAAACATGCATTGTCTAATGATGAACTGTCATGCATACTACGAAATTTATACATTACAAAGTCTTTATTACCAAACCCAACTCTTTTTTGCTTAAAGAAAACAGGGCCGGGGCTTTCCAGCTTTATTAAAATTGCCGTTATAATTATTACCGGCATAAAAAACGGAAATGAAATTATAACAATCAAAAAATCAGCAAGTCTTTTTAAATGAAAATAAAACAACGATGGAATAGCGGAGCCAAAATCATTCTCATATAATTGTTCAACGCTCACTCGGCCTGTTAATGATGCATATATAGTTTTGCTATGATAGATTGGTATCCCTAACAAAACGAAATCAGTTAATAACTTTTTCCATTCACTCGTTAAATCAGATGAGTGAAAGTCAGCAACTACGGCATTACCACAGAACAGAGAAAAATCAGGTTTGTGAAGAATATTCCATTCAGCAGCAGTCAAGGCACACAGTTTCTGATAATTGCCAACCGGGATGATATAATACTTAACTTTGCCAGATCGTACCCCTAAGTCATAAATAATCCAGCAAGAAACTAAAGCCAATATATATGAGCTTATAATTACTGGCCTACTATACTCAAGACGAAATAGCAGTAACACACCGAATAATATACCATACACTGCGGTTACTGTTGGAATCATATAAGATAAGGCATTAACTCCAGGATAGCAAAGCACTCGACTCAGGAAAAAACCAGCCGTAATACATGTTATAAAGATGCCTAAAAGTGTGTTTATTTTTACATTATCAAGGAAACTCCAAAAGTCAACTCCCCAAAACAAAAATGAAGGTAGTAATGTTGACACCAAGGATGTAAAAAAGAACATCATTGTATAATTAAACCGTAAAAGGTCATAACAACGACCACCATATGGATAATAGCTATTATTTATCATGAAAAACTCATTTTAGTTATCAACCACAGGGGGAACGCCATCGATATGCTGAGCCAATAAATCAAAATATATGCCAATGATTTTTTTTTCATCAAATCTGGCACTGACTAATCGCCTCCCAGCATTACCCATCAAGGTTCTTTGAGCTGTAGTCATCCGTATGAATGTCATCATTGCATCAGTCAATGATGACACATTTCTAGCTTGACAGAGTAACCCGGTTTTCTCATGTAGCAGTACATCTCTACATCCAGGAACATCGGTAACAATAATTGGCTTTGCCATTGCAGCAGCTTCGATCATAGTTCTTGGCAATCCTTCGCGATAAGAAGGTAACACAATACAATCGCTTTCCATTATGATAGGCCTAACATCATGTGTAGTACCTAGATATTCCAGCACACCTTCATTGATCCATTCATGCAACTGTGCATATCCGATCGCTCGTGGGTTATCAGCCTGAACATCGCCTAACAATTTAAACTTTATGTTTGGATGACTAATGTGAATCTGCTTTGCGGCTGCTACATATTCTCCAATCCCCTTATCCCATAACAACCGCGCAATGAGCAAAAAACTAACCGAGTCATCTTCAGCAAATTTCTCTGAAGGATAAAAAAAACTCACATCAACACCCTCGCCAGGCAGTAACAGAGTCTTTCTTTCATCTACCAACTGTCTTGATACAAATTCAAAGCGATCATCTTCATTTAAAAAAATGACTATCTTAGGATATTTAAACGCGAATTTATAAAGCAATCTTACTACTTTAGGCACCCAACCATCATTCATAAAGGCATATCCTAACCCAGTGGTTATAGCCAAGGCAGGTGTGCGACAAAGGTGTGCAGCAAAAGAACCATATATATTTGGTTTTACCGTATAATGGATAATTAAATCCGCATTAATTCTTCTATATATTCTTACGAAATCAAATATTAATTTTAGTTCAACAATTGGGTTGACTCCTTTAGGGGATAGTGCCAACGGTATAAATGAACACCCCAAATCACAGAGCAAAAAAACTGTATTATCAGGTGGAGCAACAATGGTTATGCGATATCCATGTTGTATAAGTGCAGATAATAATCCGCGGCGAAAATTCCACATTGACCACGCTGTATTGCTCACCATACAAAGATGTTTGCTCATGTGTAGTCCTGGTACAAACTTAACCAACGCAGACAGATAGTCTCTATTGAATAATGGCTAATAACCCGAATCCGAGCCTCCCTAGTCATCACCTCTCTCTCAAGCGGCGAAAGCATCATAGCCTGCTCAATCGCGGTAAATAGCTGCTGACTATTTTTAGAGGGGACAAGCAATCCAGCAGAGCCAACCACTTCCCTCACTCCACCACAATCGGTGGCAACCACTACCCGCTCACTAGCCATAGCCTCAGCCACAACTAAACCAAACCCCTCCCAAGCTGATGACAACACAAATATATCTGCTGCACTCATCCAATCTTCAACATCATAGCGCAGCCCCAAGAAATGAACTCGCTCGCTAATCCCTTGTGCGCTAGCGATTGTGGTTAAGTATTCTTTTTGCTCACCCTCACCTATAATGACCAACTTAACATTATTGGATCTCGAAGATAACATCGCAAATGCAACAAGCAAATTTGTATAGTCCTTGGCAGCGGTCAGTCTGCCTACTGAAATTAACAATATGTTATTGTCATCAATCCCAAGCTGAGAGCGTAATTTATTTCTGACTGTGGCGTTAAAATAAAAACGCTCCGTATCAATACCATTATACATGACTTTCATTCGCCCGGCAGATACCGCACCTTGTTTAATAAAAGCCTCGACTGCTTCTTGGCTTACGTTTGTGTTAAGATCACATAACCTTTCGGTAAGCCGGTATGCCAATATCCGCCACCCTCTTCCCTCATTAACACTATGTGCAGAGCAGATAAGCTTCGGAAATGATACAAACAATCGTAATAACCGAGCAAAAATATTTGCATGCACCATATGGCTATGCACCACATCCGGTTTATATTGATTAAGTAACCTGATCGCCTGCCAGTATGCTTTGAAAACACTAAATGGAGTTTTCCTCATCTGCAGTGAAACGATGTCTGCTGCAGTCGAATGTGGGCGATTGCTAATTTCACCGGTCATCGAGATAATTAATATATGGTGGCCCAATCTAATAAATTGATCTGCCAAATCGCACACTTGTCGTTCAGCGCCCCCCATACCAAGACCTGTGATTACCATCGCAATTTTCATGCTATTTCTTCAACCAACAGTAAAGAATGCACTGGAGACTTCTGACACATGCTTTGACCTTGCCGAACAATCGAGTATCTCGGATCACCTGGTCTCGATAAAACAAACCAAAACCACATGGATTACTTCTTAGATTTTTTTTAAAATTTGAGGTGTAGCCATCAGGAAGATATTCACACAAGTATATTACTTGGTCTACATAAAAAACTATCTTACCTATATCGGCAATTTTATTCCATATATATAACTCTGGTACAAACTTTTCGCCAGGGAACTCAGGAAAAGGACACTCACGCATAACATTAGTGCGAAAAACATAAGCCAAGTCACCTTTTAATACATGCCCTGCCATTATGGGCTGCATTACCATTGACTTGCTCCATCCGGTGCCGGAGATACCAATCATGTGACCAGATAATGTTGCTTTTCTAAAACACATCCCAACAAATTCCGAGCCAATATGATTCATAACATCATATAGCTTGGCAACAGCATCACCAGTTAATAAGTCATCACTATCCACAATGATAATCCAATCACCGGTCGCATGAACCACACCTTCATTTATAGCGCGATGTTTCCCTCCATTTTCTTTATAAAAATAATTGATTGAAAAGTCAGATTTAACTCTATAATCAAAAATAAGCTCAGCGGTACCATCAGTGCTACCGTCATCGATTACGAGCCATTCAAAGTCCTGCCTTGTCTGCTGACACAAACTGTCATACAACCTTGGTAAAACATATGCTCTGTTATAAGTTGGCGTCATTATTGTTATCATTGCACGACCTTACACACGCAACCTTTATATTGATGAATGAAGTATATCGACATCGTCGCAGCCATCATCAAAAAAGCATTAGTTATGTAAACGATGTAAATGTCACCGGAACGAAATACTTTTAGCAACAGCCAATAGTTGAATATGCTTATAATTAATAGAAAGAACCACTTGCACATTATCAAAAAATATTTTTTGTCACGGTATAATCGTTGCATCAAAACGCTATCCACAGCGAAAAAAGAAAGCGCAGGCAACATCATAATAGCTAATTCTGCTGCTAACTCATAATCTTTTCCAAATATAAAATAGACAATTTTATGTAGCCACAACCAACCCATTAATTGCAAGATACATGCAACTAATAACAGCCCTAAACAGACCGTATGTATTTTTTTTACTCTGCGCCCATATAACATCATTGGCGCTATAGACTGCACAACTATACCAAGTACAAGTACGCCCTGCTCTAGCATTTGACTAGCTACACCATACATGGCTAGTTGTTCATACCCTAAGTAATGCTCGATGAAAAAGCGATCAATCCTCATATAAATCAGCATCAGCATTAATGGTATCCAGAGCGCCCCACCTCGACTTAATATTACCACTGCCACTTTTTTATGCCAGTCCCAGATGCCACCTCTAAAATAAATAACATAACTCAGTGACATAGCTAAAAACAATGCTTCTATTGCCCTGCTTGAATAGATGATGAAATAAGATGAAAGTAAAAGAGCGAGGCTTACCAAAAGCACCCTTAATAATAAAATTGCAAGACGAATCGCTACAACAATACCTATATTTGTGGTGGCTTGATAGTAGTTGGCTATTACTGAAAATGGTTCATTAAAAATGAGCGCCAGTGCCAATAGCATCAGCATTAATCTTACATCTTGATCTGCGACAATAAAATTTGCGTAGACTAATGTGACAAGCAAAGCAACCAAAGCGAAAAGTAGACGAAAAATAAATACTGAAGATAGTATCTTCCAACGCAAATGAGGATGCCGAACTAATGCCGGAACAACAACTTCCGAGCCGGCAATCAATGTAACTGATGACAATAAAATGACGGCATTGAGCGAATATAGCCATTTCCCATATAACGACACACCGAGCAGATGACTAATTACCCCCTCGCAAAAAAAAACCAACCCAATGGTCACCATTTTTTCAAATAATAAAATACTAACATTAGTAATAATTGCGGCATATTCTCGATAAAATGCTATAGTCTGGCCTAATCGCATCCAAGTTACCTCATTATAGAAACAGGTAACTCAATTTCTAGCCAGCAAAAAATGAACATTGTGTACCGGTAGCTTCACGATGTTCTCCGTTATTGTATGCTGCTGCTTCGCTAGCCACACAAGATCACAAATCCCATCTGTTGGCTCAAAGGCCGCAGGGGCATACATAAGAATGTCACGTACTTGTTGGTGATCAAAACGGTGACAGGCCTCATCCAGCGAAGCTAGCAAGGGTCGCAGCCGAGACCATGGCAGCCAGCTCTCTTGTGCCACCATGATCCGGGGATGCTCGGTTCCTCTGGCATCATCACCAATCAGTAACTCTTCGTAGAGCTTTTCGCCCGGCCGCAACCCCGTCACCTCGATGGCGATATCACCATCTGGCCGCTGATCATCACGCAGTGTCAGGCCGCTGAGGCGTATCATGCGTTTGGCCAGTTCCATGATCCGTACCGGTTGACCCATATCGAGCACAAAGACATCGCCCCCCTCCCCCATGGCACCTGCCTGGATCACCAGCTGGGCAGCCTCAGGTATCGTCATGAAGTAACGGATGATATCGGGGTGAGTCAGGGTGATGGGCCCCCCTTTATCTATCTGCTGTCTGAATAACGGCACCACTGAGCCAGAAGATCCAAGAACATTGCCAAAACGCACCATACAAAAACGGGTGCAGTGCTTCTCGCGGGTCAAGGCTTGCAAGATCAACTCGGCCAGACGCTTGCTGGCCCCCATGGTGTTGGTTGGCCGCACGGCTTTATCGGTAGAAATAAGCACGAATGTTTCCACCCCTGCCTCAATGGCCGCCTGTGCCGCATAAAGAGTGCCGAATACGTTGTTACGTACCCCTTCAATGATGTTGAATTCAACCAGCGGGACATGTTTGTAAGCCGCGGTATGGTAGACGGTCTGGATCCTGAAGCTCTGCATCACCGTCTTGAGACGATGCTGGCGCTGCACTGACCCCAGTAACGGCACCAGATCCGTTTCGATTTCTTCACGCTGACACTGCTCCCGCAGGTTCTTGTGCAGGACATAGAGGGCGTATTCGGATAGTTCGAACAGTACCAGAGTGGATGGCCGGCACCGCAAGATCTGGCGACAGAGCTCAGAACCAATAGAGCCACCGGCACCTGTCACCATGACCGCTTTGCCTGTGATATTGGCTTCCATCAAGGTGGTCACAGGCTCTACCGGATCTCTGCCCAACAGATCGTCGATGGAGACCTCATTGAGCTGATCGATGCGGGCCGAGCCATTGACCAGATCGGCCATCCCCGGGATAGAGAGCACTTCGCAAGAGAGGGGCTCAAGTGCATTGATCACCTCCTGGCGACGAGCCCTGGTGCTGCTCGGCATAGCCAGCAAGATCTTCTGTACACCATGGTGGTCAATCAAGGTTGTTAGCTGGGCGCTGTTATAGACAGTACACCCCTGGATTACACACCCCTGCTTGGCTGGATCATCATCAACAAAGGCGACGGGATAAAACTCATTACCTTGCAACAAGGCCATTTGCAGTTGTCGACCCGAAGAACCCGCTCCATAGATCAACACCTGGGTACGAGCCAGACGGGTGGTATTGAGCAGCGCCCGGAAAAACAGCCGCACACCACCGACCAGCAGCACCAAAAAGGAGAGATAGATAACAGATACCGTTCTGGGCAGAAAGATATCAAAGTAAAACGCAGAGAGAACAAAGAAACAGGTTGAAAGAAATGCCCCTAGCGAGATTGTCCATAAGACCCTAAAGCTGACATATCGGAGTACTGCGCGATAGAGCCCCAGCCGTACAAACAAACTGATGCTGACAACAATAATTGCGCCAAGGAGTGCCCAGTGATGAGGGCTATCGATGGGCCAGTTATGTTCAAGCCGGATCCAGTACGCTCCCCAATAGGCCATGGTGATCAAGAGCATATCAACGGCGACAGAGATGACACGCTTACTGGATCGTGATAGGGAGCCCAGACAAGTCAGTAGCCAGCCCCCTCCGGGTAAAAGCTCATTTTTCATTCTGGTACTCCTGCATTCAGGTGATCCGCAAGAAAGGCTAACGGCAAGTAGGCAATGACCAGACCGATCACACCATCGAGCTGGCCCAATACAATCATGACAGCGATCGGCGCAAGCCATAGGCTATTTATAAGAAGCACAGCCAATGTCACGTTTCGATGACTTTGCCAACGTCTCGCCAGATATTGATAGCCATGAGTACGATGAGCCTCGCTCAGACGACATTTCAGACGATAGCGATTTAGTAACGTCCAGGTCGCATCAACCACAAAGACTCCGAGCATGACGAGCCATGCCCACAGGAATTGAGGCGCAGAAACAGCATCCAGCAGCATCAGGGAAGCCAGCATCAAGCCAAGAAATCCGCTGCCACCATCTCCCATAAAGATCCTGGCGGGCGGAAAATTCCAGCACAAGAAGCCCGCCGCCGAAATCCCCAGTAGCAGGATCAAACTGGCAGACGACCACTCCCCGCCAACCAGATAATGACAAAACGCCATGAACAGGCAGACGACAACGGCCTCGCCAGCTGCCAAGCCATCGATGCCATCCATAAAGTTGTACAGGTTGATAAACCAGATCACCCCCAGCCAGGCCAGCAGGTAACCAAACCAGGCAAGATCCAGCTGCCAGCCAAAGAAGGTCAGCGCTGGCAAACCATTAACCGCAGATACCACCAAGGCTGCCGCCATGCTCTGCACAATCAGGCGAGTTCGGGGCTTGAGAGAGATGTGGTCATCGATAAAACCAACCAAGGCAATGCCCAGCGCCGCAGCCCATATCAATGCGAAGCTGCTCTGGGATATGCCGGAGGGCAGTGGGATCAGGGTGGCAAACAACGGGGCTGCCAGCAGAAAGGTCGCCACGATAGCCATGCCACCGCCTCTCGGGGTCGGCACCTGATGCGAACTGCGATGATTGGGTTGGTCAAGCAAGCGGGTCTGTGCGTAGCGCCTGAGCAGGCCGGTCATGGTGATTGAAAGAAAAAGACAAAATATCGACAACAAAACAAATGCCAGCATCAAGACGACTCACTATGGATTGACGCCATCAGAGATAGGGTCTGAGAGAGCGAATAGGGTGCCGACCATTGTAATCGGCTCTGAGCCTTGCGGGTATCCATTTCCAGAGAGCCATAAATCCGTTGTAGCTTAGCATCAATCCCCAAACAGCGTCCAAGCACTCTTATTACTCTTGGTGGGAGATAAAAGAGCCGACAGCTAACGCCTTCTGCTTCTGCAATCGCCGCCAATAACTGCGACGTCGACACTGCGACAGGATCTGCGACTAAAAAGACCTGATTCACTGCAGCCGGGTGCGCCATCGCATGGGCAATAAAGTCACACAGATTAGGTAACGCCAACAGGCTACGCGCATTGGTCAAACGGGCAAAAGGGAGCGGGATCCCTTTGCGCACCCAGGTCATCATGCTGGCAAAGTTAGCCTTCACTCCTTCTCCATAGATAAGAGGAGGACGAATGATGGTTACAGCCATACCACACTCTTTCGCAATTTCCATCAGCCCCTGCTCCGCCTCATACTTCGAGCGTCCATAGGGATCTTCTGGCGGACTTTGCACATGCTCATCAAATGGCTTGCCAGGCTCGGTCTGCTCGCCATTCACTTTGATCGAACTGATAAAGATGAAGCGCTTAACTCCTGCCTCAGCAGCCTGCCGGGCAAGAGCGAGGGTGCCCTCTGTATTCACCGCTCGAAATGCTGCGAGGGGATCTGTCGCGGTATCCGACATCACATGCACCCTGGCAGCACAGTGAACAACCACATCCACCTGTTGCAATTGGGCTATCCAGTTGGCATCCGCAGTCAGAGAGGGAGCATGAACATGGTAAGAAGCCCGCGAGTGACTTCGCACAGCCCCTTTCACATTGGCTCCACATCTAATCAGGTGTTCACAGACCGCTTTGCCTACAAATCCGTTGGCACCTGTGACCAAGACTGTACTTTTGATATCTGCCATTACCACCAACGCCAACCGTGAATATTGAAGAAAGTCACCATGGAACGCCCAAACATCCAGATATGGCGCCAGCCTTTGCGAGATGCATGCCCACCATGATGAACGACCCTCACCTGAGGGACATAGGCAATCCGGCTGATCTTTCCTGCCCGTAAACTGATGTCAAAATCTTCAAAATAGAGGAAGAAGCGAGGGTCAAACCCTCCAAGCTGCTGCAAAACATCTGTGCGAAACAGCATAAAACAACCACTGACAATGGGTGGGTCCCACAGCACGTCAAGATTGTTGAGCTGATCTGCCATCTCATATTTCGCCAAACGCGTCTGGAATAACTTCTTCACAAAATCGGGTGCAAAACCGCGCAGCAATAAATCAAATACGGTTGGATAGCGTTTGCAAAGCCGCTGTACCTCACCATCTTCCCACGTAGCGAAAGGCGTCAATAATCCGCAATCCGGATGTTGCTCCATAAACTCGAGTGCATTTTTCAGTGCATCTGGAGCAACTTCAAGATCTGGGTTCAGAATAAGATGATATTTAGTATCAGTCTGTAATGCACGGTTATGACCAGCCCCAAACCCAGGATTTGACTGTGCAAAAATCAAGTCATGATCACCTATAAAACTCTTGCTTACATCTTCATTTTTAATAGCAAAATCACTCGATGGAGAGTGGTCTACAACTATCAAGGAACTCACAATCCCAGCATCAGTTACTGCTCTCTGTAATTTTTTGAAAGTTGTTGTTATCATTGACTTTTCAGTGCAATAAGTAACCATGGAAATAGATAAATGATATTGGCACATGCTATTTAATCCAGTGATCACGCCACAGTAAAATATTGCGTTCAAAAACGTTATAAATAACAGCCGAGACAATTAGCGTAGCAAATATAAAACCAAGAAAATATAAAATAGTAGTATCCTCAGTCACATTTGGCAAATAGAACCCCATAGCACTTAACACTACCAAGTTCACGAGATACGCAGAATATGACCATCTAGCTACTGGCTTTACAAATCTATAGAATAAATTATTAACTCTTAAATCCATACCCAAAACGAGCAGACCGGCAGCAGCGACATTCGCTATTGTAAATAAGAATATCTTAAGGAATTGACTTTTGTCCATCACTGCATCTGGTTGCATCGAAATAATGACAACAGGAATTAACAATAACGATAAGAAAGGCGATGCCTTGATTATCCTATCTCGCCACAATTGACCATGATAATAGAGGTAAGACGTTAACACCCCAATCATAATGGAATCAAGGCGTAGTAATGCTGTCGATCTGACTTGATTGAATGTTAACTCAGGATATGAATACACACTCATTATTCGCATCGTAAACGAAAACCCTAGCAATATAAAAAGAGTAACCAACAATGACTGTATAGCTGAAGAACGCCAAGTAAAGAACATGATCACAGGTATAAATAAATAGAAAATCTCTTCAATGACTAAACTCCACGCCTCCCCAAAAAATCCAGGATGGGGTGACAACAGACTTTGCGTAAATGTCATATAGCGCCATAACTCCGGCATCGCCTCAGGTCGCCAAGAATCGATAACAAACCAATTTAATAATAAGAACAATAAATAATTAGGATAAGTTCGCAAAAAACGGCGACCCAAGAAATTGGGGATCCAACACCATTTATTACTACTACGGGAACTTTTCTCGATAATTATTGAACCGATTAAAAACCCAGATAATACGAAGAAAATCTCGACACCGAGAAATCCGCCAAACTTGAAAAGTTGAGCATCTGGAAAGACAGGAAGTAACAGACGCCTGCCATGCAATAACAAAACCAGCAAGATGGCACTGGCTCGACAAATGTCGAGCCAGTGGATACTTTTCATACTACCACGATTATTTAGAGCTGAATTCATCTAACTTTAGCCCCAAAAGCCTTTCACTTTCCGCGATCATTTCACGATATGTACTGTTATTAAAACCCCACAATGTGGAATCTAACTCTTCCTTATGCCCTACTAAAAATTTTGGTGTAGTAATGACATGTAGATCACTGCGGCTTTCAATATAACGATCTATTGTATTGGTTTTTGCATCATGATTTCTATCATTCCAGCCCAAGAGCTTTTCATAGAAAGCGCTGGAATAGATATTCATTACAGTACTAGTCATTTTGTCAATCGTGACATATTTTTGACCATTATACTCCGTACACGCCAAGATATTAGTATCTTGATGCAAATTAGCTATCAGTCCCGAGAAAAGATCCCAATCTTTTCGTTCATTGAGATAATCATTTACACTTTCCAGACGAGATAAAAAATGCTCAGGAAATTCAATATCATCCTCGCAAATCATTATACGTTCAAGCCCTAGGTCTTTTGCACGATGCAAGAGAAATTTATAACTCAAACCACACCCAACCCATCCAAGACGATGTCTTAGACCAGGGAAATACTGAATCCCATAATGATTATCATTATCAAAATCCGCACGTCGGGAGACTGTTTCCGGCAGTCCTAAACATACCATATCTGAATCAAAATTAATGGAATCTGCCACAGCAGTATAAAATTGCTCATACGTGATAAGATCGTGAGCTAAAAATGCTCTCAGAAAATAATATGAAAAAATATCAGGAGTCTCGACACATGCCTTTCTTAATTGAATGCTGCGCTCACTCCGTTTAACATCATCATGAACCCAATGGCGAACTCGCTCTACCATTTCATCAATATCATTGATTGGTACAAAATCGACAAGAGGCAACAATGCCGAATGCTCATCCATATCTGCACTTTCTTCAGATACAATGATTTTATTTTGCGACAAACACTCGTATATTCTGGTTGTTTCCAGTAGCGCGCCTTCATAATAATGAATGTTAACAATCACCTTTGCTTTTGACATTTCAGCATACAACGCATCACCAAAAATATCATTGATGATTTTCACTGAGAAATGCTTTTTTAGCTCCGCAATATAGGCTCTACGTCTATCATTATTAATGTCACCATAAAATAACACATCAACCGTCTCAGGAACCGAGTCGGCAAGCTCCCGCGGAAGAAAACCCACTGGCAGATGGTAGATCTGGCGATAGCTCAATCCTTTATCTTGTAAAAACGCAATATTTTTTAAAGAGTAATCAAAGATGGCTAAGGAATTTTGCAAGCGAGCAAGGTAATCCTCTGTGAACCAACGAGAGCTAACCGATTGTTCAAGTTGATAAGCGATATACTGCCCAGGTAAAACATCAAACATTTGTGGACAGATAACAATGTGCAAAACGTCCAGATAACCCTCTTCAGGCCTCTGATATTGAACGGCTGCATGAATATTCACTTTCTTCAAGCTTGCACACATTAATTCAGCCAGATAACCACAGTGTGCAGTAGTCAAAATAACTAACTCCGCAGTATCTTTATCTCCCAATGAAATAACCTCATGCATTGCATGATGAGATTGGTGACCTAATACATGGCTAATGCGATGTAACGTTTTTCGAATTCCATGATGTCGCAAACTGCGCCACCCTTTCATTAATAACGATGGGTCTCTGGCAAGAATAACCATAGGACGCACTAACGGGCGAGTCATTCGCGCCAGTTTACCGCGCAGACCGTCTTCATTGCATACTCGTTGCCAACCATACTGTAGTGACACAGTATCACCACGTAATAAACGTCCAATTACTCGAATGGGCATCGTTATACGCCATGACAAACTGTTCGTTATGCATTGTTTTTGATGCTCAATTATAGAAAGTTGGTCAGATGCGATCGCGGCTTGCTTGCGAGCGTCATCAACATTTTTCTGCAGTGACTCAATGATTGAAAGACACTCTTGATGTTGGCGTGAAATTTCAACTTCGTAGTCAGCCACTTGCTTGGCATGTAATGCAGCTTGTTCGGTAATATAGGTTGTCTGTTCCGCATTACGCTCTTGCCAAACCCTCACATCAACTTGATGCTCGCGAGCAAGATTGGCAAACTTCATAGTAACAGCCGCTTGCGCCGCAGAAGGGAGACCATCAAATATGTTAGGATCAAGGTGATCTTGTTGCATGTATTCGCTCACATGACAAAGGATTATATCGTGCTGTTCAGGTTGGCCCAATCGAAAGCGTAAGTATGCTGGTTTTAATTGCAATGAGAAGGGCACCAAATAGCCAAAAAGATAGAAACTGAGCCGTCTTAGCCGTTCAGCCTCATCATGGGCTTCCAGTATAAAATTGTAAGAGTTATCGCCACAAACCTTTAATGGCTTGTCCAGTAACAGCGCCTCTAGGCCAACACTGGAATTAATAGTAAATATCTGTCGACACAAGGCAACAAAATATAGACTATTCGGGGAGTTATCGAGACAAACTTGTGCTGTTTTAAGTGTAAATGAGCTCCCCGGATGAGCGCGCACCAACAGATCATCTGCTGCCACTTTCTGCCGTGCGGCAGCCAGCAGTGCAAGATTGCTCATTCCATTGCCATAAGCAACCAGATTAGAGTCGTCCTCGACTTGCAATACAACACCACATTCATAAGCGGTTTGCGTTGGCAATTCTTGGTAGGTTTCGGGATGAGTCAAGAAAAATTGCAATAACTCTCGTGTCGTGATTGACCATTGCCAATCATGGCAGAGGGAATAACGTTGTGCTGACTCAGAGTTGCCATTGACACCACGAAAATCAACATATCCGGTCTCGCGATACAGGGGACCACGCAGTGGGCCCAATTCAATATGGATGACGGGAATACCACGGGTAGCACATACCGCCTCCAGTGACGCAACATTACAAATAGTGACGATGGCTTCAAGTTGAGCCGGAGCTGCATCCAGTAACGCCTCAAGTTCACGCTCAAAAGCAGCATCGCGCTCGCACAAGAAGCGCCGAAACGCCTCTATCGGATTGCCATTGAGTTTATTGAGCCAATCATCAAATCTATTCTCATCCAGCCATGCGTAATGATGTTGCTCAGGCTGGGCGTTAACAGGCAAGGAGTAACCTAACCGAGCCTGTACCGCGGGGTCACATTCCCAGCGACCATCCCAATCACAAGCAGCGCGGACATAATCGCGCCCGGTGATAAAAAAAGCAGATTCATCCGCCCACTCACCCAGCAAACGGTAATAGCACCAAAGATAAGGCGCAACTTGAGCACGAAAAGGATAAGGAGGTAGAAAAGCAGCCAGCATTGATAACTCCGAGATATTCAGGCCTGAACGGTAATAGGCGCATGTACGACACCGCCCAGCTCTCTGGAAGACCAGAACTTGATCGCCTGCATCGGCCGACGCTGATCAAGTTCTTCACGCTCTCCACCCTTGAGGCAGGCCAACCCACAGTGCAATAAATAATCGCCACTATTGATGGGTAAGGTCACTTGATACGTCACAAATTGGCGACCAGGTTTCAATACTATGGGGTGACCGGCTGCAATATTGCTATCGCCCCAAATATCACCCCCTTGGGCACGGCTCAAAGAGAGTCCGAGAGCGATATCCTCAATTGTCTCGCTAGAGATAAGTTCAAAGCGTAGCGTCACCGTTTCACCTGATTTGACCAGGGGCTCTTCATGAAAAGGTGTACCATCCGCCTTGACAATGGTCAGGCTGGCGATAATCGCGCGGGCAGAGCCAAATCGCTTCTCACCCAGCGCCAGATTGGCCTCACTCTTTTGCTTTTCAAGTAGAGCTAGCTGCGATGGGCAATTGCCATCACTTTCAACTTCTGGCAATGCCAAGGTATCGGCTTGCTCCTGCGACAGGATCATGCCTTTTTCATACGCCATCACCGCAGCCAGCACATCTGTGGTATCTGCAATCAGGCGCCCCCCTTCCATCACCAGACAACGATCCGCGTATTCCAGAATACTGCCGGTCGAGTGGGTCACCATCAAAATGGTTACTCCCTTCGCTTTCAGGGCTTCCATACGCTTGAAACATTTGTATTGGAAACCGATATCGCCAACTGCCAGCGCCTCATCGACTATCAAAATTTCAGGATCAATACAGGCCTGTACTGCAAACGCAAGACGCACATACATACCACTGGAATAGGTCTTGACCGGTTGCGCCATAAAATCGCCAATATCAGCGAAATGGGCAATCTCATCAAACCTTGCGTCAATATCCTCTTTACTCAACCCCAAGACACTGGCATTGAGATAGACATTATCACGCCCACTGAACTCCGGATTAAAACCAGCCCCCAGCTCAAGCAAGGCGGCAATACGGCCATTGACGTTGACGTCACCATGAGAAGGATTAAGGGTGCCGCAAATAAGCTGAAGCAGCGTGGATTTACCGGCCCCGTTATGGCCGATAATACCGACGGTTTCACCCTTTTTAATCGTGAAATCAATGTCCCGGAGCGCCCAAAACTCGCGAAAATATTGTCTGGCAGCACCACGAAACAAGCGGGATAAGCGAGGAATAACAAACTGCTTGAGTCGATCGACCGGTTGCTCATAAACCTGATAACACTTGCTCAAACCACGCACGTCAATCGCGACTTTGTCAGAGCACATCGGCAAACCCCTTACGTGTTTTCTGGAACAATATAAATCCTGCATACATCACCAACGCACCAGCCACCAAGGAGGCACCGTATTGCCCCCAAGAGGGGAACTTGCCCCAATAGAGCACATCACGAACCTGGGCAATCACAGGCGTCAGCGGATTCACATTCAACCAGTGACGGTATTGTTCAGGGAGTGCCTCTACGGGATAGAAGATGGGCGAGAGAAACATCAAAACAGTGCTGATAACCCCCACCAATTGTGACAGATCGCGCAAGTAGACCCCCAGCGCAGCGAGTGCCCAGGAAAGACCTAGCACCAGCAGCAGGAGTGGCAATATCATCAGTGGGAAAAGCAGCACCGTCACTGGCGGCACCCCGAAGGCCACCCCATAAAATGCAAGCCATACCAAGAGGCTGATGCCAAGATTGACCAGAGCACTACCGAGCGCCACCCAAGGCAAGATCTCGAGAGGGAATACCACCTTCTTGACGTAATTGACATTATCCAGGATCAGGCGTGGCGCACGGTTAAAACACTCAGCGAAGAGGTTAAACACCATCAAACCGGCAAACAGCACCAGGGCAAACTCACTGCGCGAATCGCTACCACCACTCCAGCGCGCCTTGAACACCACACTAAAAATAAAGGTGTAAACAGCCAGCATAAAGAGTGGGGTAAACAGCGCCCAGAGATTACCCAACATGGCGCCACGGTAACGGGCGGCCACTTCACGGCGCACCAGGGTGACAATCAGATGACGCTGGGCAGCAGAAGGAAACAGATTGGCAACATTGAGCATCAACACTCCTCAAACAACAGGTAACCGAGCAAAAACGCGGGGATAATAACACAGCTCACTGCTGTTGACTGCCCTTGCCTTCGCCTGCTTGACCCCGGCTTAGCCAGAAGCTGTCGGCTCAGGCTGGAACCGCTTTCCAAACCGGATGCAAGGCTGTTCGATAAAACGAAACGACAGGTAACCACAGAAGATCGAGGCAGGCAGCGCGAGCAGCAAATGCTGACTCCAGTTGAGGGCTGGCAGATAGAACGCAACCAGTTGTTGGACTAGAAAACCATAGATATAAACACCATACGAAATATCGAGCTGTATATGCAGGGCCACCACTCTTGACAGACTGCAAAGCCATAACAACATCGAGGCAGCAGCAAGCACAAACAGATAGTCAAAGGCAGGCGTAGCCCGGACAGCCCAGCATAGCAGCACAGTGACCACGGCCAACCAATCAAGTGGCAGCCGATGTTGCCATAAAGCCAATAGGCAACCAGCCGCAAAATAGCAGGGCAGGCGCAACATGGTTGGTTGCTGGCCTAGGTAGTGCGTCAGCCAAGGGTGATGGGTCACAACGCCATAGCAGACAACCAGGCAGAGCAGGGTCGCCAGCGCCCGTGAATTAGTCAGTCCGAACAGACCAGCAAGCGCCAGCCCGCCATAGCATGCCAGCTCCCAACGCAGGGTCCACAAAGAACCATTGACCACATCTGGGTAAGGATTATTGACAAAAAGACCTGGCAGGGTATAGCGGGTATCAAATCGTACGTTACCCCACAGGTAATCGAGGGTAAGGGGATGGCGAACATAGTCGACCAACGGCAGACTGGTCAAGCTGGGGCCAACCAACAGCACTGTCACCAGCAGCAAGACAATCAGGCCCGGCATCACCCGCAGCAAGCGGGCCAACGTAAAATAGCGGACCGATCTGTGGTGACACAGACTATGGCAAACCAGCATGCCGCTTAACAAAAAAAATAGGGCCACCGCCAGACCGCCAGTCGAGATAAAACCACTCAGGCGGCGGATGGGATCCATAGCCGGGTCTGCGCCTGTCAGCGCAAGGGCATGATAGGCAATCACCGAGCAGGCTAGGAGGATACGGGCCAAAGTCAGGTTATTATGGGCGGGTAACAGAAAGTGGTTCAAGAGCATGATGGATAAACTAGGAATAGGGCGATCGCCAACAGCTGGTTAGACGATGCCGCCAAGCAGCATATTCATTCATCGTTAGCTTTAATATGCTAACGAATGAGAAGCAGAAAAAAAAGGTGGCTTGCGCCACCTTTGTGATGTCTGTATCAATATTAGTTGATGCTAGACAGGGTCTGGCCGTCTTTTGATACCAGGAATGAGGTCATTTGCAGACCGTTATTTGGCATTTCGCCATTAGCTACGATACGCAGTTTGTTATCACCAACTGGGGTAATACCTGCTGCCTCTGCGATAGCTTTAACACTGATCTGGTCGGTAGAGGCACCGGCTTTCAGGATGTCACTACCACCGTTAACCAGAGCACCCAGGTTAACAGACTTGGAAACGCCATCGTTATTAATAACAGTCAGAGTAACGCTACCATCCAGACCGGTGTCGTTAGTCAGACGGATGTAGTTTTGATAAGCAGAATCCGGAGCAGTTACAGTTTGAACGGCGATAGTGGAACCATCACGAGCAATTTGGCCGATAGCACCCAGCTCTGCAGCTGCAAACTCATAATCACCATTTACGACCGGCGCAAAGCTCGCTACGAAGGTCTGGCCAACCATCGGAGTAACACCGTCTACGGTCAGGCTAAAGGAGCCATTGGCAGGTTCACCTTCGAAGGTGGCTTTGTTAGCTTCCAGCTTGGTCAGCTTCATAGTACCCAGAGTAACCTTGGTTACGTCCAGCTTACCATCTTTATCTTTGGCAACGGCAGAGAAGTCACCAGCAACAGTCACAACAGACTTGGCATCAAACAGGGAAGCTTCAGTACCATCACGGCCATAAACAACAGTCGGCGCCAGAGGAGTACCATCAGCCTTCTGATGCTCAAAAGTCAGTGAGCCCAAAGATGCGACTTTGCCCTTATTAGCAAACAGCTTGAACTCTTCAGATGCTTTAGCAACATTAACGTCGCCTTTGTCAGCAGCTACAGTCAGCTTCTTCAGTTCAAACAGGTTACCGCTCTTGCTATCAACAATACCGGTACCTGCAACTGCATCCAGCACTTCGTCAAACTGGCTAACTTTTACAGTTGCATTGCCGCCCTGTGCTTGCACAGTACCCAAGGTCAGAACCACATTCTGATCGGCTGCGATATCGGCAGTAGCAGCTACTTCAACAATAACGAAGTTCTCACCAGTTTTACCGCCTTGCATGACGGTTCTGGTAGAAGTAGGCGCAGTGACATCACCGGCAACTACGTTGGCAGAAAACACAGCGTTAGTCAGGTCAAAACGGATGTAGGTTTTCTTAGTGTCGGCTACAGCTTTCTTGATGGGATAAGTTACATTAAGAGCAGTAACACCACTCTTCAGTACAACGGGCATCTTCAGCTCTGCTGCGTAGAACGGTACTGTACCGTCAGTGACTTTACCATCAGCAGTGAAAGTAACAGCTGCGGCATTGAAGCTCAGACCTGCAATGGCCAGTGCAATTAGTGACTTTTTCATTAAAGTAATTCTCCAAAAATTAAACTAGTTTAACCCGAGCACCTCAGGTCATACTACCAACCTGCTTTTCCCGCCGACTGCCTCTTATTCCGGACAAGAGCGCAGTCACTTGAAAAAAAGATGAGGCTCTATCGCTTAAAAGCGTAACTGATCATATCTGTCGCCATAAAATAATCAAGAACTCTGTCAGGCCAATCGCCCAAAAAAGCGCCATACGCACCATTTTTAGGGGGAAATCACATAAATAAAAAGCACCACTTGACACCAAGTCGCGATAGCCGGCTGTTTTTTACCCCCCCTCTTGCTTTGATGCACCTGCAAAAGAGCCCCGTATGGTTCAAGGTGATATCCCCCCCGCCCGGCCACATTAATTAACAGGATTGACATTTAGCGCGCATTGCTAAAGCGGTTTCAGTTGAGGTGGAGCAACAATGGAGCGCCCTGAACAAACAGAGCGCCAATATCAGCAAGGTGGACTGTGCTCACACTGGCACCGAGCTATGGCGTAAGGGCAGCACGGGGCGCAGAGGGTCACGGAAAAGCGATCAAAAGAGAGAGCAGGTATAAAAAAGCAGGGATAACTGATGCTAGAGCTTAAGTCATAGCCGATTGCACCTTGCACCAGCCAGTAGGAACGCGCCAAAAAAAACCGCCCGGCAACGTCAGCCAGGCGGGGGTTATTACAACAGATTAAGCAACCGAATGGGGTCAGCGCAGATAAGTCATTAGCGCAAGGGTGTTACTGGTGCAGTTCCAAGCTCTCGCTCGGCTCTTCGGGGGCCATGCCCGGCAAAAAACGGCGCTTAAGGGTCGGGGCGTTATTGAGCTGCAACTGCTGTTGATAGCGTTCGGTCAAACTTTGCGCCTCGTTAAAGTCGCGCATCACATAGGGGATGATCATCACCACCAGTTCGGTGCGGTTTTCGCTGTTGCTCTTTGACTTGAAGAAGTTACCCAACCAGGGGATGTCCCCCAACAATGGCACCCCGGTATCCCCTTCGCCTTTTGAACTGGAGATCAGACCCGCCAGCATCACCGAGCCACCATCGCGCAGGGTGAGTGCAGTCTCCACCTTGCGGTTCATAATGGTGGGGCTTAACGCCTCACTGCTGGAGGAGGTATCGGCCTGCTCAGAAAGTTCTTGACTGACCAGCAGATCCACCACACCACTGGCTTGCACCGTGGGCTTGATAGAGAGGATCACCCCGGTCTTGCGGTACTGCACGGTTTTATTAATGGGCGCATCTGGGTTATCGCTGGCCTGGCTGGTGCCGGTGACCACAGGTATTTCGTTACCGACCTCGATGCGGGCCTCTTCGCCGCTGCGCACCATCAGCTTGGGGCTGGAGCGGATCACGGCTTGCTTGTTGTCATAGAAGGCATTGAGGGTCGCACGCGTCTGACCCGCACTATTAAGCGCCATATTGAGACCCGAGCTGCCCAGGCCGTTGGCAGTGCCCATGACCAGATCTCTAGCCCCCAAGTCAGTGCGGATATTTTTCCAATCCACCCCCAATCCCTCTTTATCATTGAGGGTCACTTCGGCCAGCAGCACATCGATCATCACGGAAGGGACGGCCTTATCCAGCTGATCGAGCAACGGGCGCAACTTGATCCACTCCTTGCCACTGCCTTTGAAGATCAGCGCATTGCGGTTGGCGTCCACTACCACAGCGCCCGCCTCACCACTACCGCCGGTGGTTGTACTGCTGGTGGCACTCGCTGCCGCACGCTGCGTACCACTGGTGGTATTACCAATTCCCTTGGCCAAACCGTTATCGCCGGCACTGCGGGTATTGCTACTATCGATGCCGCTGGCAGGTACTGTGGCACTGTACCCGAGGGAGCCAAGCATAGTGGCAATGGCCGCCGCCTGGGTATTTTTAACCTGATAGATAAAGAGGCCGTTTTCGACTTTCTCCTGGGACTCTCGATCCAGGATCTCCACCCAGTCACGCACATGACTGAGGGTGGTGCCATCGGCGGCAAAAATGATTAACCGCTGCAGCTCTGGTAGCTTTAGTACCATCACCGACCCCATGGGAGGGGTATCGGAGACGTTATAGCCCTCTGATTGCAACACCTTGATCAAGGCATTGCCAAGCTGATCGGCAGCGGAGTAAACCGGGGTAATACTCAAACTATTACTGCCTTTAAGGGTGGGCTGGTCAAATAAACGTATCGCAGCAACAGCCTGTTTGACCAACTCTACAGAGCCTCTTAGCATTATCGTATTTGCAATGACATCCTGAGATATTTTCAGTTCCTGGTTTGGGAACATCTCTTTGAGCCACCCCTCCATCTGGTTACTTTGCACCACCTTCATCGGCACAATTTGAAATACAGGCCTATGGGACATAGGTACATCCGGTAGGGCATCACCACTCACCATTAATGGCAAGGCATCATTGGCAACTGTGCTACTGACGGCAAAGTTATAGAGTCCATCGCGCAGCTTGACCTCAACACCATAGTCCGCCAGCACATTACGGGCGGTATTGAAGAGAGCAGCCGGAGGTTGCGGCTCGCTCATTCGCAAGGTCACCAGATCCGTTTTTTTCTGTAGCTCAGGGCTCAAGGTAAAGGAGAGTCCGAGCTGCTTGCCAAATACCTCGTTAATAAATGCAGGTAAGGGAAAGTTGTTGACGTTGAGGCTGACGGCATCGCCCTTCAGCCCCTGCCCCAAGGGCTGGCCATCCGGTTCCACTACACGCACTTGTTGACGCTGGCTTGGGGTACGGTTAAAGCGCTGAGCCAAGCCTTGACGGGCATCAGGTTCGGCACTGCCCGCCTGCAGCGTTTCATCCTGCTCGGTCTGGACTAACGGGGCACGCAGTGGCCCGGGCAGCGGGGTGGGATTGGTGTTGATAGCACAGCCAGCCAGCAGGCCCAAGGCACTGGCCAGCAGGGTCAGACGAGGAAGCTGCCGATGGATCATGGTCGTTACAGTGTGGTTCATAACTCGCTTCTTTATGGCCGAGTGGGCGATAAGGTTGAGATGGAAGATGTTGACGAAAAATCACCCTGTTCGGGCGAGGGGTAGAGATAGAGTATGCCTTCTTTTCCTTGCGCATCACGCCACTGCAGGCTGTCGGCATTGATAGCCAACACATCACGTCCATCCGGCAGGGCCATACCGGGACGCAGAGCAAGAGGTTCAGCATCAGGGCCCAGCAGCAACGCCTGACGCCCCCTACCTTGGGTAATAATGGCGATCAGGATGCCGTTCTGTTGCATGGCTTGCCTTGCAGCCTCTTTGCGAGCAGCGTCCATGGTGACTGAATCAGTATCTTTTAGCTGCTTTGGTGCCATCGGCCATAGGCTCGCGATCCGTGCCGGCATGGGCGGCAGATCTTGCGCCAACGGCAGGTCTGGCCAGTACCAATCTCGGGTGTTGGCAGGGCGCTCCGTCAAAGAAGGGTGGCTACAGAAGTAACCAAGCAGCATTAAAGAGAGGATGGACAAAAGGGGTACCCCGATCGTGATCCCCCGGCGCTGCAAACTCAGCTTAGGGACCATCACTTATTCTCTCCCTTTTGTTCTCCAAAGGGGTGATACCAAACCGTAGCCAGCAGCGTGAAATTGAGTTTGTCGTTCATCTGATTATTGACAGTCAGTGCGTTAACGATGAGCCGGGGTGAATGTTTTTCCAGCTCGTTGACCAGACCGATAACACCATCCCCGTTGGTGCGCCCAGTCACCCGCAACTGCAGGGGGATCAGACCATTCTGATCAAGCTGTTGTGGCGATTTTGATACCTCAACTTGGGGCTGGCCGACAGCAAAGCGAGTGAAAAGGGCTGAGACCCTGCTCTGTACTTCAGCACGAGCAAGTGCTTCATTGGGGGCCATGCCAAAGTACTTATCGAGGGCTTTGTTCGCAGCCCGAGCTTGGGTTAGTCGCTGCTGCCAACTCTCTCCTTGCAGCAGACTTTGTTGATCCTGTTGTTGCCAGGAGAGCTCTTGTAGTTGTTCACTCAGCTGCTGGCGCTGTTCTTGGCAAAGCAAGTTAACCCAGAACAACAGAATGATAATGATAAGCCACGCCCCCCATTGCAGGCGAGGGTTGGCTTGCCATTGTTGGCGAGCTTGTTGCCAATGCGGCTGAAGATTGTCGATCAGAGCATTCATATCCCGTTTATGACTCCTTGCCGGTTGTCCTTTGGACAATCCGAGGCAGTACTTCTATATCTGCTTGCAAGCGCACCAAGGTACCGTTGCCTTCCAGCTTTACTTGGACATTGTGCAGTCGTTGGCCATTGAGGGTTATCCCCTCCAACCGCCTGACATACTCCCTTGGATCTGGCGCTTTATCCTGTAACAACAATTGCAAACGCAGGGGCTGATAGTCGTATTGCTGAAGTGTGTTGACACTGGCAGGCAGAAGCGCGATTAACTGGGGCAGAGTGCGAGATTGTCCCTGCCCAAGTAAAGTGAGTCGAGCTTCATACTGGCTACGCAAGCCCTCGGCCCGCAATCTCGCATGACGGGCAGTAATAAGCCCTTCGTCAGCGGAATCGAGCTCAACCAAAAGCGTATTTGTCTGTTGCTCAAGTCTGAACCAAGACCCCAACTGCCAAGACATGCAGGCGACTAACAGTAACGCTACTACGCCACAGGCAAGATGGCCAAGTAACTGCCGATCCCTCGGAGCCAAGGGACTGGCTTGCTTAAATGAGAGTTGAATCACTGTTGAGGCATCAGGCTGAAGTACAGGCAACCAACGGCTATCGATTAATATGCCATTTTGCCAACGTTGCCACTCATAACCCTGCAGTCCGGATAGATAGCGCTGCCAATCTGCTGACTGTACTTGCTCCGGCAGTGGTGATGGTGCTAACGCGCTTTCCGGCACTACCTGATAGCGTTTTGCTTCAGCGACCCGAGCAACCAACGCAGCCTGATCCCATATCCAGACTGCCGCCCTGCCCCGATGCCAGTTGACATAATATCCCGGTTCAGTAAATGGAGTATGTAGGCTGACCTGTTGCTTCAGCGCCTGCTCACGACGAGCCTTGGGTACAGCGCCAAGATCGCAGGAAATAAAAATGCAAAGGGAGCGAGCAACAATCACCCTGGGACGCCAACCAGGGTAACTGTCAGAGGTGATTTGTTGGCGCTCAATCAGCCATTGGGGCTGGGAATAGCGGCTCCACCACCATTTGCTCAGCTGATTGGCAAGCGCGGTTATGGTTATAGGTAAAGGCATAATCAAATTCCCAAGGCGCCCGAAACGAAGAGGGCGACAATGATATCCCAATCCACTGAGCCTGTCTGCATCCTGCGGCGCTCGCATCGCTCCACAGGATGATGCGATGAAAAGCAGATACTATCGACGGAATTTGTTCCTCGGCTATGGGTAGGAGTTGTCCCAGCCTCTGATTGGCATCTTGGAGTGAATCAAATGGCTCCACCCACCTTAGTCGCACCAGCTCAGCAGCTGTTCGTTCATCAAACCGGCTCGCTAGTAATGGCTCCGGCATGGTATTCAAATTAAGGAGCATGCCTGAACGAGCGGTGACCAAAGGCATAAGGTCAGGCAACCAGCTCTGCCAAGTTGGTGCATCCAGAAGATTATTTAGCTCACCAGGACCAACCATAAAGCGGTGGCGAGGCAGTGTCAGGCCACGAGCAAGGTATTGCGCATCATTTGCTCCATTCAAGCGAGATAGATCATCTTGATCCGTGTAGTCATTCACTAGATCAACAACTCTATCTATTTGAACAGGAGTAAGCCCAAAACGCGCTAGCAGCGGCTGCCAACGCACGGGATCAGCATCAAGCACACTGAGCAATGGCCCCTCATCTTGAATCGAGAAATCTATTGTCCCTATTCCGTGATAAGCTCTGCCATCTGCTGCAAGTTGTCGATCTAACTCTGCCAAAGAGCTAACCGAACTACGTTCTTGATCATTGGCCGACGTCAGCTCGAACCCCTGATTACCACGGGGGCGCGTGGCCACTAAATGGAGTAACGTTGCCAAGGTCGCCTGCTGATCCAGCTGCTGCTGCCAGCTGCTACGAAGTTCGACAGCCTGTTGCAAGCGGCCTTCGGCATAGCTACCAATAAAGGCGGCAACCAAGGAGATAACCGCGATCAATCCTAACACGGCTATAAGAACGAACCCCCCTTGATGGGGGGGCGGCACACTCAATAATGAGATACCTCTATTTCTGACTCTGGTTACACTCATAGATCACGATAATCATTTCGAGGATAAGTTCGTCCCTTTAGGGCTATATACCAGTTCAATGGTTTCATCGCAGGTGAACTCACCATCAACTGGATTGCTACTGGCATTCTTCCATCTGGCCGGAGAGAGATAAGGGTTTGCTCCGGTGGCCATTGATTATGGGTATTACCCTGCTCATCCAGATAGCTGAACGTAACTTGAGTCCCTTCAGGCCAGCGAAAAAGGGTCCAATTTCTACCAGGCTGGCGATAATCGAGGGTCACGCCACCGGCTCCTCGCTGATTAATTGACCAGCGTACCGGCTGTACTTCACCATTCTGGGCAACCAGTGGCTGCTGACTGCTCCCCTCAAAATAGAAACTGTCACCACGGAGCTGGCGAGGAGCATCTAGCTCTGCCTGCATGGACGCGACACTATCATTCAACCATTGCATGACCAATAGTTGTGGCACACCTTCATATTGTCGCCTTTGCACACGTTCATAAATTGCTAACGACTGGGATAATCCTTGCATTAATAAAGCTGTTATCACGGAGAGCAGAACCATGACGACCAGCAATTCGAGAAGGGTCATCCCTTGCTGGCGGTTAATAGATTTCACGGCGCTCTTGCACTCCGGGCTTGAGGTGATAGTTAACGACTCGAGTGGTCAGGGGAGGTAAAGTGCGGTTCTTATGAATGATGGTAAGCTCAACCTGATAAAGCGAGAGGATGAAATTACTGCCCATCACGCCATTACGTTCTTTCTCTATAGGTGTCGCATGCCAGCTTATAGATATGTTACCACTCTCGAAAGTACCTTGTGGGTTATTGCCCAAATCCTTCAGCTTGAGATAATTCACCGCACTTTGCAAGGTGGGAGCAGCGTCAATATAGCTCTCGGCTCTTGTCAGTTGGGCCAAGCTACCACCTATCCAGCCAAATAGAGCCATAGTGGCACCCGCCAATATGGTTAATGCTACTATGGCCTCCAATAACGAAAAGCCTTGTTGACGCATTATGGTATTCCTTGCCATTGGCAATATGGAGATTCCAGCTGAATGCTCTGCTTGATGACCCCACCTGCTAGTATCTGTAATTCACCACCCAGACAGATCCCGTTGGCAAGGTAGTATATCGGTTGAGGGGCCTTAAGCTGCCAGCCTTGCGGTAAGGGAATATCGTCGGTGTGTGACCCCAGCACCACTTGAACTCCCCTCTGGCGTACTGTAAAAGGCAACTCATTGATGGCTTGTTGAACAGTTTGCCAATCGTTGCGATGCCGCAGTTTATCTGCCATCTCGAGAAAACGTGGACCTACAACCGCCGCGATCATACCAATCAAAGTCAACACCACAAGCAGCTCAAGCAGAGTAAAACCCCGTTGTTGCATGCTTACTTCTCCAGTATACCTACCTCGGCATCCAGCCCTTCGCCGCCCTCCTTACCATCTGCGCCAAGCGAATAGAGAGAAAAACCTTGCAAGTTACTCACCGGGCTTTTGTAGACATAATCTTTACCCCAAGGGTCTTTAGGTAGTTGATCTTCCAGATAGGGCCCCTGCCAGCTTGGCACATCAGCCGGCGCTTTCATCAAAGCCGATAGCCCCTGCTCTGTAGTGGGATAGCTCCCCACATCCAGGCGATAGGTTTGCAAGGCCCCGCGCAGCATCTTGACCTGAGTCTCTGCCGTTTTGACTTTTGATTTATCCACGTTGGAGAAGAGGCGCGGGCCGACCAAACCGGCCAGCATGCCCAGAATGACCAGCACGACCAGGAGCTCGATCAGGGTAAAACCGCCTTGATGGCGGGCGAAACGTTGCAATTGCATGAAGAGTCCTCAGAGTTACTATACGGCCATTTCGTTCACACTGGTGATGGCCAGGATGATGCCAAGAATAATGACGCCGATGATAGAGCCAATCAGCAGAATGGCAAGGGGTTCGATCAACGCAAGCACCTTCTTGACGCGGTTCTTACTGTTCTCTTCATACATGGCGGCCAGCGAAGAGAACATCTCGGCAAGGCGGCCACTCTTCTCGCCGACCCGCACCAGATTGACCCCGGAGCGAGCGATCAATCGCGTCTCGGCAAGAGAGTCCGACAGGCTCTTGCCCGAGCGCACCAGACGGATCACCTCTCCCATCCCGCGCTGACGAAACGGAATGCGAAAAGAGCCGCGCGATAGCTCTAGCGCCTGTAGTAACTCGACCCGGGATCCCAGCATGGCTGCCAGGGTGTAAGACCAGCTGGCAACATCGCTCTGGTAGAGCCATTCCCCCACTACTGGCAGGCGTGACACACCGTTGAGCAGACGCTGCCGCACATCGCGCGAGCGCAGCGCCAGGGCCATGCCAGCGATACAGAGGATGAGTGCTATAAGCAGCAGATCCCAGTTGGCGTTAAACCACTCCCCTGTCGAGAGCACCATTTCGGCCAACCAGGGCAACGTCACCTTACCGTGGCCCAACATACCGGTGAATTTAGGCACCACCACGGCAAACATCAGCACAACCGCAGACAAACCTGCGAGCACCAATACGATGGGATAGGTCAAAGCATTGCGCAGTTCATTGCCGGTTCGTTGATCAAACTGCATTTTCTCCAAAGCGCGACTGAGCGCCTCACCCAACTCACCGGTGGCCTCACCCGCTCTCACCAGATGAAACAGGTAGTCGGGAAGCGGTAACTTGCTTTGGGCAAGAGCTGCGGAAAAACTCTCCCCCTGCTGTAAAGCCCTGCCCATGGTGCGAAATGCCTGCTCAATTTGAGGATGGTGTCCCCCCTCAATCAGGGCATCGATTCCCTCTGAGAGCGTCACCCCGGAAATGATCAGGGTGGTCAACTCATGTAGTGCCTGCAGCAACTGGGCACGGGTCAAGCGCGGAGTAAACCAGGGAGCACGAGCCACTACCGCCTGTTCAGTTAGCTCAATGACGATGATCCCCTTGTCCCTGAGCTGGCGTAATGCAGCATGATGATGGACTGCCTCCAGCTCTCCCTTCAGACTGTTACCCTGCGCGTCTACGCCTTCATATTGAAAAATCATCAGTCATGTTCCACATAGGCGACCCGCATCACCTCTTCAATACTGGTTAATCCCCTGCTGGCCTTGATCAGGCCATCTTCAAACAGTGTCCGCTGGCCTTGTTGCCGGATCAGCGACTTGATCTCCTGAAGGGGAGCTTGTCGATTGACCAGCTGTTGCAATGCACCATCTAGGGCAACAAGCTCATAAATCCCCAATCGCCCACGATAACCAGTATGATGACAGTGCGAGCATCCCATCGCTTTCTTCCAATTAGCGGCAGCAAACGCTGGTTGGCTGATTGACCACCCTTGTGGCAAGAGCGGATGGTCGTCATCAACGGCACACTGCTCACAGAGGCGACGAACCAACCTCTGTGCCTGAACACCGCGGACCGACGCCGCCACCAGGAAGGGCTCAAGCCCCATGTCAACTAGGCGGGTAAAAGCTGAGGCGGCATCGTTGGTGTGCAACGTTGAGAGCACCAAGTGACCGGTAAGGGCTGACTGAATGGCTATCTGCGCCGTATCCAAGTCCCGGATCTCACCGATCATGATGGTGTCGGGGTCTTGACGCAAGATGGCACGCAGTGCACGGGAAAAGGTGTAACCAATCTCGTTGTGCGCCTGGATCTGGGTCACACCCGAGACTTGATACTCAACAGGATCTTCTACCGTGATGATCTTGTTGCTGCCATCGCGCATGGCTTCGAGCGCGGCATAGAGCGTGGTGGATTTACCGGAGCCCGTCGGGCCTGTGACCAACACGATCCCATTGGGACACGCCAACCAGCTGTGCAGCAAACTGAGATGGTCAGGCTCAAACCCGAGTTTTTCCAGCGACAACGTTCCCCTGTTCTTGGGCAGCAGACGCATCACGATCGACTCACCATGAACACCCGGTGCCGTCGAGACACGGATATCCATATCCTGACCACTAAGGCGCAAGGTGATACGGCCATCCTGTGGCAAGCGCTTCTCGGCAATATCCAATCCGGCAATCAGCTTGATCCGTGACCCTATCGCCGGGTAACGCTCTGCCGGTTGCACCATATGAGTGTGAAGCACACCATCTACCCGCATGCGTACCGTGAAACGAAGCTCTTCGGGTTCCACATGAATGTCTGACGCACCACTGTCGACAGCTTGTGCCAGCAAGTTATTGACCAGCTCCACGACCGGAGCCTCTTCGATCAACGCCTGTAGCGAATGCTCGCTGTTACTGAACA
Organism: Aeromonas sp. Lyrl_2; assembly: GCF_051948815.1. NCBI lineage: Bacteria > Pseudomonadati > Pseudomonadota > Gammaproteobacteria > Aeromonadales > Aeromonadaceae > Aeromonas > Aeromonas sp. Lyrl_2. The sequence continues at coordinate 218,099 of NZ_JAYJLJ010000002.1, read as the reverse complement.
GGTCGGTGACGGCACTCTCACGCCTGACTTGGTCCACCAGTGTGTCGATGTCCTGGGTTCGAGCCAGCCAGTACTGCACCGGGCGCCCCGCAAACAGGTAGGCAATGAGATCCTGCAGCTGCGTCTCTAGCGGGTCTTTTGCAACCAACTGCAGCTGACCGTCCACCTCCCACAACAGAGCATCGTTATCGAGCCACCACTCCAACCTGACCGGCAGAGGCAGCAGGCATTTATAGATATCCAAGGGAGCAGGCATGTGAGCAGGCTCGACACAGGGATAGCCCAACTGCTCTGACAGCGATCGCAATACCGCATCTTCAGAGACAGCCCCCATCCTGACCAGGATGGAGCCCAGGCGTCCGCCGGCCTGACGTTGTACCTCCAAGGCTCGCTCTAAGTCTTCGCGCCCAATCGCTCTTTTGGCGATCAGTCTCTCACCAATCTTCATGATACGTCCTACAAAACATCGGCAAATCCGACCTCGGATCTATTACAGCACTCATCATGCACAATAAACTCTTTTGAATCCAAATCATTCTAAGCAAGTGATAGACATGGATTAAAAAACTTAACAGATTGAATATATATTTTTTATTATATTCGCCAAAATGGCTTAACCTAACATTCTTTAATCTGCTTTCCATATAACAAGCAAGCGCCTTATTTGATCACCAAATTAAGAATAAGCGATTTGTGTTCAAGAGAGAATTTGAAGAGCACAATTATCAGCAGTGCTCTGCGTCATTGAACGCTGCAGCAAGCGCATCTTTGGGCGACAAGGTTGGAGAGGTTATCATCTCAGGCCACACAATAGCCAAGGTGGCATCGTTCCACACGATGCTGCGTTCAGCGGCGGGTTGATAGTAATTGGTAGTCTTGTAGATAAACTCTGCGTGTTCACTCAAGGTGAGAAAACCATGGGCCAACCCTTCCGGGATCCACAACTGTCGCTTGTTTTCACCTGACAGGTGAACCCCAACCCACTGCCCGAAGGTCGGCGAGCTTTTGCGGATATCTACCGCCACATCAAACACTTCACCCACCACACAACGCACCAGCTTGCCCTGGGCATGGGGAGACAATTGATAATGCAAGCCACGCAATACCCCTTTCGACGATTTGGAGTGATTATCCTGCACAAAGTTAACCTGATATCCGACGGTCTCTTCAAATAACTTGTGGTTGAAACTCTCAAAGAAAAAACCACGCTCATCACCAAATACTTTCGGTTCAAAAATAAGTACGTCAGGAATCGCTGTCTTGATTACATTCATCTGTCTATCCACATTTGATTCAATTTCTATGGGGGAGCATCTTCCCTCCCCCTATATCACATCAGACTTTGGCAACCATTCTTAACAAATATTGGCCATAGGCATTCTTTGCCAGCGGCAGAGCAAGTTCACGAACCTGCTCCGCAGTAATGAATTTCTGGCGATAGGCAATCTCTTCCGGACACGCCACTTTCAACCCCTGGCGCGTCTCGATGGTCTGAATAAAGTTGCTCGCTTCTATCATGCTTTCATGGGTACCGGTATCAAGCCAGGCATAACCACGGCCCATCATGGCCACCGACAGATTACCTTGCTCCAGATAGATACGGTTCACATCGGTGATCTCCAGTTCACCACGGGGCGACGGCTTCAGACTCTTGGCGATCTCCACCACGCTGTTGTCATAGAAATAGAGGCCGGTCACCGCATAGTTGCTCTTGGGCTCCAGTGGCTTCTCCTCCAGAGAGATAGCGGTACCCTCTTTATCAAATTCCACCACCCCATAACGCTCGGGGTCATGCACATGGTAGGCAAAGACGGTAGCACCGCTCTCTTTGGCCGCTGCCGCCGCCAACTGTTTCTGCAGGTCGTGGCCGTAGAAGATGTTGTCCCCCAGCACCAGCGCACAGGCGTCTGAACCGATAAACTCCTCACCCAGAATAAAGGCTTGTGCCAACCCGTCCGGGCTTGGCTGCACCTTGTACTGCAAATTCAGGCCCCACTGGCTGCCATCACCCAGCAGTTGTTCAAAACGGGGGGTATCTTGCGGCGTACTGATGATCAAAATATCGCGAATACCGGCCAGCATCAGGGTACTAAGCGGATAGTAGATCATCGGCTTGTCATAGATGGGCAGCAGCTGCTTGCTCACCGCCATGGTGACCGGATAGAGACGGGTGCCTGAGCCACCAGCCAGAATGATGCCTTTACGTTTGGTCATGATGCTTGTTTCTTATTTTTAAATTGCAAAAGAAAAGGGTGGCTTGCGGCCACACCTTCCTGTTTTATCCCTGTCAGCCAGGGAGGCGTTCAACACATCCCTGACCAGTGATTTATTTGCCCAGGATCTCGGTCAACATCCGCTCCACACCGACTGTCCACTCCGGCAGCACCAGATCAAAGGTGCGCTGGAATTTGCCGGTATCAAGGCGGGAGTTATGGGGGCGTTTGGCCGGAGTCGGGAAGGCGCTGGTCGGAACTGCATTCAGTTGTGTCACCGCCAGTTCAACGCCAGCCTCTCTGGCTTTGGCAAACACCAGCTGGGCGTAGTCAAACCAGGTGGTGGTACCGGAGGCAATCAGATGGTACAGCCCGGCGACCTCGGGTTTGCACTGCGCCACGCGGATCGCATGGGCGGTGCAATCGGCCAGCAACTCGGCCCCGGTCGGAGCGCCGAACTGGTCATTGATCACTGACATCTCGCTACGCTCTTTGCCAAAGCGCAGCATGGTCTTGGCAAAGTTGGCGCCGCGGGCGGCGTAGACCCAGCTGGTGCGGAAGATCAGGTGACGAGCGCAGAGAGCCGCCCCCTGTTCCCCTGCCAGCTTGGTTTCGCCGTAGACGTTGAGCGGGGCGGTCGCATCGGTTTCCACCCAGGGGCGCTCACCGCTGCCATCAAACACATAGTCGGTGGAGTAATGCACCAGCCAGGCACCCAATGCTTCCGCTTCTTTGGCGATAGCGGCCACGCTGGTTGCGTTGAGCAGCTCGGCAAACTCACGCTCGCTCTCTGCTTTATCCACTGCGGTATGGGCCGCTGCGTTGACAATCACATCCGGCTTGACCAGACGTACCGTTTCTGCCACCCCTGCCGGGTTGCTGAAATCGCCGCAATAGTCGGTGGAGTCAAAATCAACGGCAGTGATGCGCCCCAGCGGCGCCAGTGCGCGCAGCAGCTCCCAGCCTACCTGGCCGTTTTTGCCAAACAGCAGAATATGCATCAGGCATGCTCCCCATCGTTCTGTTCAATCGCGGAATAGTGCTGCTCAATCCAGGATTGGTAGGCGCCGCTCTTGACGTTGCTGACCCACTGCTGGTTATCCAGATACCACTGCACGGTTTTGCGAATGCCAGACTCGAACGTTTCTTGCGGTTGCCAAGCAAGCTCACTGCTCATCTTGCTCGCATCGATGGCATAGCGACGATCGTGACCGGGACGATCCGCTACATAGGTGATTTGATCGCGGTAAGAGCCCGCCTTCGGCACCATCTCGTCCAGCAGATCGCAGATGGTGTGTACCACCTCCAGATTCTGCTTCTCGTTATGACCGCCGATGTTGTAGGTCTCCCCCACCAAGCCCGTGGTCACCACCTTATAGAGCGCGCGCGCGTGGTCTTCCACGTAGAGCCAGTCACGGATCTGGTCGCCCTTGCCATAGACAGGTAACGGCTTACCATCCAGCGCGTTAAGAATAACCAGCGGGATCAGCTTCTCGGGGAAGTGGTACGGGCCGTAGTTGTTGGAGCAGTTGGTGACTATGGTGGGCAGGCCATAGGTGCGGCGCCAAGCGCGCACCAGATGGTCGCTAGAGGCCTTGGAGGCCGAATAGGGGCTGCTGGGGGCGTAGGGGGTGGTCTCGGTAAAGAGCGGCAATGGCTCACCGGCGGCTACTTCATCCGGATGGGGCAGATCCCCATACACCTCATCGGTGGAGATATGGTGGAAGCGGAAGGCCGCCTTGCGCACCTCATCCAGACCGTTCCAGTAAGCGCGGGCCGCTTCCAGCAACATATAGGTGCCAACGATATTGGTCTCGATAAAGTCGGCTGGGCCAGTGATGGAGCGGTCAACATGACTCTCGGCAGCCAAGTGCATCACCGCATCCGGTTGGTGCTGGGCAAACACCCGATCCAGCTCGGCGCGATTGCAGATATCCACCTGCTCAAAGACATAACGCTCGCTTGACGATACATCTGCTAGGGATTCCAGATTGCCGGCATAGGTGAGTTTATCGAGATTGATAACGGCATCCTGAGTATCACGGATGATATGGCGCACAACGGCAGAGCCGATAAAGCCTGCGCCACCGGTAACGAGAATTTTCATATTAATTATGCTCTTACGAGAAGTTGGAGTTCAGTTAAATCGGATAGAACTAGCTAATCAGGGGATAATATGACTTGGAGCTTAATGAGAAAGCGTGAATGTGGGCAATAATGGCACACATACACATATAAAGGCATTCAAAATTCACACAACCATTGATAAGGAGTATGGCTACCGCACTGGGTTACAGCCCCCAGTTCGCTGCTTTTCACCACATTGCTCACGCTGTTGGCCATCATGTCCTCCAGCTCTATATATGTTTTTGGCAATGAATATCACAGTACGCAATCAAAGCATTGTCCTGACATAACTCATCATATAGACCCGATTTTATCGTCGAATTCTATCTCGTATCCCCCCAAAATGAACAGCTAAAACTACCCCATAGAGGGGGTAACTTGAGGCTGAACACGAGGCTGATCACAGCCACACTGCACCGGTTGCTGTTTCTTTAAACACCTCGTGAAGCGCACTGAGTGTCAATTTCAGTAAAAAAACAGGGCAACCCATGGGGTTGCCCTGCTTGATTGTCAGCCAGACCAAAGCAGACTGGCGATTTATTGAACTCTGTTCAAATTAGCTAAACCTGCATGCCATCAGTCACCTTTTGACTCAACTGCTGCAGCCATGCGCGCCTCTTTGCTCTGGTGGCTGGTGAAGTAGCGCATCACCAGCACAAAGAAGATCGGCACGAAGAAGATGGCCAGCACGGTGGCACTGATCATCCCCCCCATCACGCCGGTACCGATGGCGTTACGGCTGCTGGCACCGGCGCCGGAGCTGATTACCAGCGGTAGCACCCCGAGGATAAAGGCGAGCGAGGTCATCAGGATCGGACGCAGACGCAGGCGTGCCGCCTCCACCACAGCCTCACTCAAGCCCATCCCTTTGTCGTAGAGCTCTTTGGCAAATTCCACGATCAAAATCGCGTTTTTCGCCGACAAGCCGATGGTGGTGAGCAGACCAACCTGGAAGTAGACGTCGTTCTCCAGCCCGCGAAGGGTGGCAGCCACAATGGCCCCCAGAACCCCGAGCGGTACTACCAGCATCACCGAGAACGGAATGCTCCAACTCTCGTAGAGGGCCGCCAGACAGAGGAACACCACCAGCAAGGAGATGGCGTAGAGCGCGGGTGCCTGTGAACCGGCCTGACGCTCCTGGAAGGAGAGCCCGGTCCACTCGATGCCTACCCCTTCCGGCAGCTGTTTCACCATCTGCTCGATGGCGGCCATCGCATCACCGGTACTCTTGCCGGGCGCCGCCTCACCGACGATCTCCATCGCCGGCACGCCGTTGTAGCGCTCCAGACGGGGCGAGCCGAAGCTCCACTCGGTGCTGGCAAAAGCGGAGAAGGGCACCATCTGACCAGCACTGTTGCGCACATACCAGAGCTTCAGATCTTCCGGGTTCATCCGGAAGGGGGCATCTGCCTGCATGTAGACCTTCTTGATCCGGCCACGGTCAACGAAATCATTGACGTAGGACGAGCCCCAAGCGGTAGCCAGGGTGTTGTTGATATCCGCGATGGAGAGCCCCTGCGCCAGCGCCTTCTCGTAGTCAATCTTGATGTCGAGTTGCGGCGTATCTTCCATCCCGTTCGGGCGTACCCGCACCAGGGTGGGATCCTGCGCCGCCATACCGAGCAGCTGGTTACGCGCCGCCATCAGCTTGTCGTGACCGATACCGCCGCGATCCTGCAGGAAGAAGTCAAAACCGGTCGCCGTCCCCAGCTCCGGGATCGGAGGCAGGTTGAAGGCGAACACTTGCGCCTCCTTGATGCTGAACAGATAGCCCATGGCGCGACCGATAATGGCATTGGCGCTGCGATCCGGGCTCTTGCGCTCGCTCCAGTCCTTGAGCTTGATAAAGGCCATCCCCGCGTTCTGGCCACTACCGGCGAAGCTGAAGCCAGACACGGTCAGCACAGAATCGACGTTATCCTTCTCGTTTTTCAGGAAGTAGTCGCGCATGTCCGCCAGCACCACCTCGGTGCGCTGCTTGGTCGCCCCCACCGGCAGTTGGACCATGGACATGATGACCCCCTGATCCTCTTCCGGCAGGAAGGAGGTGGGCATCCGCATAAAGAGCACAGCCAGCACCGCCAGCATGGCGCCGTAGATCAGGCTGTAGCGCACGCCCTGTTTGATCACCTTGCGCACGCCGCTCTGATAGCGGTTGGTACCCGCATCAAATGCGCGGTTGAACCAGCCAAAGAAGCCGCGCTTGGCACCAAACTCGCCATGTTTCATCGGCTTGAGCAGGGTGGCACAAAGGGCCGGGGTCAGGATCAACGCTACCAGCACCGACAGCACCATGGCCGAGACGATGGTCAGCGAGAATTGGCGATAGATGGCGCCGGTCGAGCCGCCGAAAAACGCCATCGGCACGAACACGGCGGAGAGCACCAGGGCGATCCCCACCAGCGCGCCGGTGATCTGGGTCATCGACTTGCGGGTCGCTTCCAGCGGGGAGAGATCCTCCTCGCTCATCAGCCGCTCCACGTTCTCCACCACCACGATGGCGTCATCCACCAGCAGGCCGATGGCCAGCACCATACCGAACATGGTGAGAGTGTTGATGGAGAAGCCGAACGCCGCCATCACCCCGAAGGTACCGAGCAGCACCACAGGCACCGCAATGGTCGGGATCAGGGTGGCGCGGAAGTTCTGCAGGAACAGATACATGACGCAGAACACCAGGAAGATCGCCTCGATCAGGGTCTGCACCACCTCCTCGATGGAGATCTTCACAAACGGCGTGGTGTCGTAGGGGTAGACGATCTCCATGTTGGCCGGGAAGTAATCCGACAGCTCATTGAGCTTGGCACGCACCTTCTCGGCGGTATCCAACGCATTGGCGCCGGTCGCCAGCTTGATGGCGACCGCGGCGGTGGACTGGCCGTTGTAGAGCGCATCGGCGTCATAGCTTTCGCCCGCCAGCTCGACCCGGGCCACATCTTTCAGCCGTACCTTGGAGCCATCCTGATTCACCCGCAGCAGGATGTCGTTGAACTGATCCACGGTAGAGAGACGGGTCTGCCCCATGATGGTGGCGGTGAACTGCTGATCTTCTACCGACGGGGTGCCGCCCAGCTTGCCGAAGGCCACCTGGGCGTTCTGCGCCTTGATGGCCGCCTGCACATCCCCCGGGGTCATCTGCACCCGGTTGAGTTTGTTGGGATCGAGCCACACCCGCATGGAATACTGGCTACCGAACAAGGTGATATCCCCTACCCCGTCCAGACGGCTCAGGGGCTCCTTGATATTGGAGACCACATAGTCCGCCAGATCGTCGTTGTTCATCGAGCCATCGCTGGAGATGAACGCCGCGACCATCAGGAAGCTGCTGGAGGTCTTCTGTACCCGAATGCCCTGCTGCTGCACCTCTTGCGGCAGCAGCGACATCGCCTGCTGCAGCTTGTTCTGCACCTGCACCTGGGCAATATCGGGATCGGTCCCCGGCTGGAAGGTGAGGGTCACCGACACCCGCCCCGCGGAGTCAGACTGAGAGGACATGTAGAGCAGGTGATCCAGCCCGGTCATGTTCTGTTCGATGATCTGGGTCACCGAGTCTTCCACCGTTTTGGCAGATGCGCCCGGATAGCTGGCGGAAATACCGACCGCGGGCGGCGCAATGCTCGGATACTGGGCGACCGGCAATTTGATGATGGCCAGGCTGCCCGCCAGCATGATCACCAGCGCGATCACCCAGGCAAAAATGGGTCTGTCTATAAAAAATCGAGCCATGAGGCGACTACTCCATCCTACTTGTTGGCCGGGGTGCTGGACGCGGCTTGAGCAGACGGTGCATCAGCACCCTGCTCGGCGGGATTGACCACGGCGCCCGGTCGTACTTTCTGCAAGCCAGCCACGATCACCCGCTCGCCGGAGGTGAGTCCTGACTCCACCACCCAGTTGCTGCCAACGACGCGGCTCAGCTGCACGTTGCGCAGCTCCACCTTGTTGTCAGCGGTCACCACCATCACGGTGGCGCCGCCGTTGGGGGTGCGAGTCACCGCTGTTTGCGGCACCAGCAGCCCTTGTGCCCGCTCACCCTCTTGCAGGGTGGCGCGCATAAACATGCCGGGTAGCAGCAGCTGGTGAGGGTTGGGCACAATTACCCGCAGGGTCACCATGCCGGAGGTCTCATCCACGGTCACATCAGAGAACTGCAACGAGCCCTCTTCGCCATAAGTGGAGCCATCTTCCAGCTGGAAGGTCACCTTGGCCCCTTTCTGTTCGTCCTGGGTCAGCTTGCCCTCGGCGACCAGTCGCTTGAGGCGCAGCAGATCGGCGGTGGACTGACGCACATCCACATACATGGGATCGAGCTGCTGGATGGCGGTCAGGCTGTCAGCCTGCTGGGCAGTCACCAGCGCCCCCTCGGTCACCGCAGATTTACCGATGCGGCCGCTGATGGGGGCGGTGATGCGGGTGTAACCGAGATTGATCTCGGCAGTGCGCAAAGCCGCCTTGCTTGCCATGATCTCCGCCTTGGCCTGCTTCCAGCTGGCGTCGGCGTCGTCATAGTCCTGACGGCTGATGGATTTGACCTTGAGCAGTTCCTGATAGCGCTGCGCCTTGAGGCGGGCACTCTGCTCGTTAGCCTCGGCCTTGGCCAGATTGGCCTTGGCGCTGGCAACCGCCGCCTGATAGACAGCCGGATCGATCTGATAGAGCAGATCGCCCGCCTTCACATCGCTCCCCTCGGTAAAGAGGCGCTTGAGGATGATGCCGCTCACCTGCGGACGCACTTCGGCCACCCGCAACGGGGCACTGCGACCGGTCAACTCTGTGGTCAACATCAGCGGACCGCTCTGCAGGGTCACCACGTTGACCGCCGCAGGGGGCATGCCGCCCTGTCCCTGAGGTGCGCCCCCCTTGTCACCACAACCTGCCAGCAAGCCTGTAGCCAGCAAGGCAAGACCAACTGAACGAGCAAGAATATGTTTATGCATGAAACACCTGAGCCTTTGCCAGTCAATGAACAATCAGGGCCACACGGGCCCTGTTGGTAAATAGTCGAAAGATGAGGCAATATACATACATTCATAAATGTATGTAAGTGACTTTTTGCTTGCATGAGGCACAAATTTCGATGGCCAGACGAACCAAAGAAGAGGCGCAGCAAACCCGCTGCCACATCATGAGCACGGCGCTGGATCTGTTCTGCTCTCAGGGCTTGGCCAAGACCAGCCTGACCGACATCGCCAAGGCGGCAGACCTGACCCGCGGGGCCATCTATTGGCACTTCAAGAACAAGGATGAACTCTTCATTTCGCTCTGGCAGGAGCTCTGTAGCCCCCTCGCCCACCAGCTCGATGCCTGCCTCAACCCAGATGAGCCGGATCCGCTGGGGCAACTGCGCCTCTTCTTCGAAGGGGTGCTCCACAGCTTCATTCACAATCCGGCCCAGCGACAGATGTTCACCATCCTGTTCAATCTCGAATCGCTGGAGGGGGAAGCCATCTCACTGCGCGAACATATCCGCAGCCAGTCCGCCAACTTCTTTCGGGACCTGGAGACCACCCTGGCCAACGCGGTACGGCGGGGGCAACTGCCCGCCAACCTCAACCTGCAGCGCGCCGCCACCCTGCTCCACTGCACTCTGGATGGCTACATCATCAACTGGCTCCACTTTCCGGGGCGGATAGACCTGCAGGGCGAATCCGCCTTTATGATAGAGAGCATGTTCACCATGCTGGCCCAACCCCACGGGCCTGCCTGTGACCGCTAACCGGCTCCGGCAACTCTCACCCATCCAAATCGGGGCCTGACCGCGCGCTTTGGCAGTCTGGCCCCGATTTGTTACCCTGTGCGCCCCCTGCTTGAGGTAACCCCTGTGCCACACTCTGACGCCATCCCCGCTTCCCGGCCATTTAACGACCAGCACGCCCGCGCTCGGGCTGCCTTTGTGGCGCGCCTTAAACCCGGTGCTCACCTGCTCAATGGTCAGTGCGGTATGGGGGAGGATCTCTGCTGGCTGCGTGCAGAAGGGTATGTGGTCACTGCCTGTGACGCTGTGCTGGCTGACGCCAAAGTCGCCTCGCAGCAATCCGGGCAAGCAGTGCGGGTCTGCCCGCTGGCGAAGATGCACTCGGTGCTCCCTTACGATGGCATCTGGTTAAGCCGCCCGCTTGATGGCAACGCGGCCACCCTTGTCCCCCTGTTGCAACAGTTGGCGACCCTGCTCAAAGCGGGCGCTCCGATCTGCTTCCCCCTGCCGCCAAGCGGCAAGATAACTCAAGCTCAGCTACAGCAGCTGGTCACCACATCCGGGATAGCGCTGCAACTGGCGCCGATGGAAGCCGTATCAGCCAGTACGTCAGATTCCTCAAGTCAAAACGCCACCCAGTACGTCATGTTGCTGCGTGGCGATCATCAGGCCACCTAACGGGCTAATTCATCACGGATTTTCCCGTTCAACGCCAAGCCGACAGCTAGTCGGCGATCTTGGCTTTCGACAATATTTAACTCGGCGTTAACGCAGAAAAGGCAGACATAACACGGCTTACGTGTTAAAAAGTGTGATTAATATCAAATTTTAATAACAAAACAGACAATACAACCAACTCCGGATTTCCTTATGAAACTTGTCCTGAAACTCATTGCTGGCATCCTTGCCGGTCTCTTGCTCGGTCTCTACGCCCCTGAGTGGGTGGCGCGCGTGCTGTTTACGGCCAAGACAGTGATAGGTCAGCTGATCACCTTCACCATTCCGCTCATCATTCTGTTCTTTATCATGAGCGGTATCGCCAGCCTGCCGAAAAACTCCGGCAAGCTGCTGGGCAAAACCGTGGCCCTCTCCTACTGCTCCACCATTCTGGCGGGGCTGTTCGCCTTTACCGTGGCGAGCCACCTGATCCCGCAGTTCACCACCGCCGCCGAGCCCACCACGGCCACGGCTATCAAGCTCGCCTCCTACGTCAATCTGGAGATCCCGCCGCTGTTTGGCGTGATGTCGGCACTGGCCGCTGCCTTCGTGTTCGGCATCGGCATCAGCGCCACCCAGGCCACCGATCTGCGCCGGGTCGCCGATCAGGGTCGTGACATCATCGACCGCCTGCTGGCCAAGGTGATCATTCCGCTGCTGCCGTTCTACATCGCTGGCGTCTTTGTCGAGATGACGGTTGAAGGCACCGTATTCGCTACCCTGAAAACCTTCGGCGTGGTGCTGGTGATGGCGATCCTGATGCACTGGATCTGGCTATCCGTGCTGTTCGTGGGTACCGGTCTGGCCCTTGGCCGCTCACCGGCCCAGCTGATCAAGAACATGCTGCCCGCCTACTTCACCGCGCTGGGGACCATGTCGAGCGCCGCCACCATTCCGGTCGCCCTGCAGTCGAGCAAGAACAACGGGGTGAGCGACGGTATCGCCAACTTCACCGTGCCCCTGTGCGCCACCATTCACCTCTGTGGCTCCACCATTACCCTGGTCACCTGTGCCACCGCGGTGATGTTCCTCTCCGAGCATCTGGCCATTCCGGGCATCGAGACCATGCTCCCCTTCATCATGATGCTGGGGGTGATCATGATCGCCGCACCGGGCGCGCCAGGTGGTGGCGTGATGTCGGCGCTGGGCCTGCTCACCTCCATGCTCGGTTTCGGTGAAGCCTCCATCGCCCTGATGATCGCCCTCTATCTGGCGCAAGACAGCTTCGGCACCGCCTGCAACGTCACCGGTGACGGCGTGATTGCCCTGTGGGCGGATCGCTTCGCCAACGGTAGCGAGAGCGCAGCTCCAGTGGCCGAGGCCGAACAGGCGTAAGCTCGCCGGGATAGCTCGACCATCCTCTGCAAAACCGCAGGCCCGAACCATGTTCGGGCCTGCGTCGTTTCTGCCACCTTCACTGCTTTTGTACGTATTCCTCCTCCCCCTCTTTACCCCCCTCTGCCGTAAACAGCACTGGCGCTACCCTCTGCATCAGACAAAATTATTGGCATATGCTACATATGAGCGTATAAATGGCTTATGCCAATTAGGAGCCACCATGCCAAGACCCAAAATTGCCCGCCAGATCTGTGGCCGCCCCGCCAACAGCTGCTTCAAACCCAACGGCCGCCCCATGCATCAGCTGGAACAGGTCACGCTGGCCCCTGACGAGTTCGAGGCACTGCGCCTCGTCGACCTTCAAGGAATGCAGCAGCAGCAGGCCGCGCTGGTGATGGGGGTTTCCCGCCAGACCCTGGCTAATATCCTGAAAAAAGGGCGCTACAAGGTGGTGGAGTGTCTGAGTCTGGGCAAAGCATTGATGATGCAACCCGCCGAGCCCGACCACCCAACCAGTGGAGAAGAGCCGACATGAATGCTGTCACAACCATGACCACCAACCCCAGCAACAGCGCCCTGATGCTGAGTCAGGGGCTGCTGGCTGGCCACTTTACCCGTGCCGAGCAGCTGCAAATTCTTAACCCCGAAGGGAGCGTCATCGCCACCCTGACCAACCCGGCCGTCGCCGAAGGCTGCCACGGCAAGCAAGCGCTGCTCGACGCCCTCGCCCATCATCAGGTGGGTCAGGTGGTGGTGCGCAATATCGGCGAGCGAATGCTAAGTCGCCTGCTGGCGGCCAATATCCGGGTGCTGCAGTGCCGCTCTGCCCGCCTGCCGCTGCCCGCGCTGCTGGCCCCCGCCAATCTGCAACCTCTCACCGAGGCCAGTCAGGGGCGTCCGTCTCGCCGTCATCAGAGCAAATCTGCGATCCGTGCCATCCAGCCCGTCGGCGCAGGCCAGAGTCATAGCCATTGTCATGGTGGTTGCAACAGTGGCTCCGATCACTGTTGCGCCAGTAGTGGCAATCAGGCAGAGAGCTCACGACAAGGCCATACTTGTTGCCACGGCAGTGAAGGCGCCAACCAGCAGGGTGGTTGCTGCCATCATCACTGATGCCATCGCTGTGCATGTCATCACCATCAAGGAGAAGAGATCATGTCCATCTGGTTGTTGAGCCTGCTCGCCTCGTTCGTGCTGATCCTGGCCATGGGCACCATCATCTGGTGGCGCCAATACCAGCTTGCCCAGAAGCGGGAAGATAAAGAAGTGCGCCCCTGTGGCTGCTCCAGCGCTTGCGCGGATCACCTCTATCAAATCAGCGAGCCGACGCCCAAACAGTAACCTGAGCGCAAACGCCATAGCCGCAGATAGAAGGTCGGCAAACTAAAGGCGCATTTAATAGAAAGACGTATAAAAGAGAGGGGGCACCTGTTGGTGCCCCCTCTCTATATTTATTCCTCGTCATGCTTGATCCGCCGTATTGCCCCTTAAGCTCATCACACACGCTCAACCCGGCTCGGCGCCGCTGGCCGCCACGCTCGCAGAGCAGGCCGGATCCTGATACTGCTGATAGATGGCATAAAACTCGGCCTTGTTGTGCAGGGCTGCGGCGACACAGGCGGGATCAAACTGGCTGCCAGCATGCTCCTCCAGATAGGCAAACGCCGTCTCGAACGGCCATGCCCTCTTGTAGGGGCGCTCGCTGGTCAGGGCATCAAACACATCGGCCACCGTCACGATGCGGGCCGCCAGCGGGATCGCCTCCCCCGCCAGCCCCAGCGGATAGCCGGTGCCGTCAAAGCGCTCGTGATGGCTGGCGATGATGTTGGTCAGCATATCGGTGTGATGAATGCCATCGAGACCAAACTCGTTGATCATCAGGCTGATCATCTCCCGCCCCTTGCCGGGGTGGATCTTCATGATCTCGAACTCTTCCGGCGTCAGCTTGCCCGGCTTGAGCAAAATGGCATCCGGCACCGCGATCTTGCCGATGTCGTGCAGCTCGGAGAAGAGGTAGATAAACTCCACCTCCTCATCGCTCAGCCCGCAAGTCGGGGCCAGCGTCTTGGCGATCAGCCGGGAGTAGGCCGACATCCGGTGCAGATGGTTGGCGGTCTCCTCATCCCGATAGCGGCTGAACTCCCGCGCCGTGGTCAACGCGCCGCCAAGGGTCTGGATGGAGAAAAACTCCACCGCAATGATGGCCGAGAGCGCCTGGGCATAGGCCGACAGCTCGCTGCGGATCGGCTCCTCGAAGTATCCCGGCTCCATGGCATCGCAAAACAGAAAGCCAAACAGCTTGCTGTTGAACAGCAGCGGCTCGGTATAGCTGGAGGCATAACCCGCCTCCAGCACCTTGCGGCTGTGCTCCGACGCCGAGCCACGCAGGGCATCGAGATTTCCGAGCACCCGGGGCTGCTTGTGCTCCGCCAGATAACTCAGGGAGGGAACATCGCTCAGCTTCACCTCATATTGCACCAGTGGCGAGGGCCCCTCTGTGCTGTGGGCAAAGGTCTTGAGCTGATCGGTATGCGGGTCATAAATCGCGATGGCTACCCGACTCAGCTTGTCAAAGCGCTGCCTGAGCGTGGCATGCACGCTCTGCATTTTTTCGCCAAATGAACTTTCCATCGCCTTCTCCAACGGGACCCCGTGATGGAAGTATAGTGACTCCCTTTGACGCTCTCCCCGCCACAGCGTCAAAATTGACAGAAAAATCAACAAAGCAGCTTCCCCACAACCAACCCGCATGGCAGAGGCAATAGCCCCACCAAGTGCACGCCATCACCGACTGCTGGTGCGGCCCAATCTTGCCTGGTCGGAGATATTGTTCGGTTCTGCCATGCTGGCTGTATAGTTTTTGGTTAACCATTCCGGTAAAATCCGCGCCCTTAAAGAAGAGCCACCTAAGAGTGATTGAGCGATGTCCAACACAAAACAGGCCCCCAAAGTAGGATTCGTCTCCTTGGGTTGCCCCAAAAACCTGGTCGATTCAGAACGCATCCTGACCCAGCTGCGTACCGAAGGGTACGACGTGGTGCCCAGCTATGACGATGCGGAGCTGGTGGTGGTCAACACCTGCGGCTTTATCGACAGCGCGGTGCAAGAGTCACTGGAAGCGATCGGCGAAGCGCTGGCCGAGAACGGCAAGGTGATCGTCACCGGCTGCCTTGGCGCCAAAGAGAACCAGATCCGCGAGATCCACCCCAAGGTGCTCGAGATCACCGGCCCCCACGCCTATGAAGAGGTGCTGGGTCACGTCCACAAATATGTGGAGAAGCCGCAGCACAACCCCTTCACCAGTCTGGTACCGGCCCACGGCGTCAAGCTGACCCCGCGCCACTACGCCTATCTGAAGATTTCCGAGGGCTGCAACCACCGCTGCACCTTCTGCATCATCCCCTCCATGCGCGGGGATCTGGTGAGCCGCCCCATCGGCGACGTGCTGGCAGAAGCCAAGCGCCTGAAAGAGGCGGGCGTGAAGGAGCTGCTGGTGATCTCCCAGGACACCTCCGCCTACGGCGTCGATGTGAAACACCGCACCGGTTTCTACGACGGCATGCCGGTCAAGACCAGCATGGTCGCCCTGTGCGAAGAGCTGGCCAAGCTCGATATCTGGGTGCGTCTGCACTACGTCTACCCCTACCCGCACGTAGATGACGTCATCCCGCTGATGCGCGATGGCAAGGTGCTGCCCTACCTCGATATTCCGTTGCAGCACGCCAGCCCGCGCATCCTGAAACTGATGAAGCGCCCGGGTACCGTCGAGCGCACCCTGGAGCGGATCCAGAAGTGGCGCGAAATCTGCCCGCAGATCACCCTGCGCTCCACCTTTATCGTCGGCTTCCCGGGCGAGACCGAGGAAGATTTCCAGATGCTGCTGGACTTTATCGACAAGGCAGAGCTGGATCGCGTCGGCTGCTTCAAATACAGCCCGGTCGAAGGGGCGCTGGCCAACGAGCTGGCGGACCCGGTGCCGGAAGAGATTCAGGAAGAGCGCTTCCAGCGCTTTATGGAGCTGCAACAGCAGGTCTCCATCCGCAAACTGGCCCGCAAAGTGGGTCAGGAGATGACCGTTATCATCGACGAAGTGGACGAAGAGGGTGCCACTGGCCGCTCCTTCGCCGATGCGCCGGAGATCGACGGTCTGGTCTACCTCAACGGCGAAACCGGCCTCAAGCCGGGCGATATGGTCAAGGTGCGGATCGACGAATCCGACGAATATGACCTGTGGGCCAGCCTGATCAGCTAATTGAGGCCTTACCAGCCAAATGAAAAAAGCGCCTGCGGGCGCTTTTTTATTGGCTGAATGTCGCAGGCAAAACCGCTGGCCTAGCTCAAATCATGGAGCGCCTTGCCAAGGGGCGGCGTGAGGCGCAAGTCAGAGAAGCGCACCGCCAGCCCCTGCCGCTCCGGCGTGCAGCACATCACCCCGATAAAGCAGCGCTCGCTTGGCGGGAACGGGGCGAGGCGCAGCAGCGGCCACACCTTGCCATCGGTGGAGTATTGCAAACGCAGGCAATCGGCCAGCCGGGTCAGCCGCAGCCAGAAGCGGCGCGGATTGCCGGTAAAAATACCGGTGGCCCAGTCAGAGCGCGGATTGGTCAGCACGCTGCCGATCATCGGCTGGGCATCGTTGTACTCGATCCCCGCTTTCAGCCAGTGCGCCTCGTCTTGCAACAGCATCAGCCCCGCCTGATCGTAGAGGGTGGTGAACTCCCCCTCGACGCAGACCTGAAAGGTAAACTCCCCCGCCACCTCGCAACCATAGAGATGCCCACTGTGGCGCTCGAAGCCATACCAGGTGCTGCGCCAAAAATCGGTCTGCTGGTCCGTGACTACCTGTAAACCATCGTCTGTCTGGTGCCACCGGGCCGGTTCATTGAGCCAGCGCCATTGTTGCCCTTCCATCATCCTGCTTTGCTCCCTTATCGCGCGTAATCCCGCACGGATGTGGCTCGCCAACGCCTCGTCCGGTCACGGCAGGTTATGGCTGCGCCTCTGCGGAATCCATAAAAGGAGTCAATAGTGTCGCTATTGCCGTCCCGATACAAGGTTTGTGCGTTGCGCCATCAGTGCTCCCAAAAAGCGCGGGGGGCCTGATGGCCCCCCGCAAACACACCGGATGAGAAAATGCCTTACTTGGCGGCGCTATCCTTCACGCACTTCTGGACAAAGCTGTTCTTGGCCGCGCCAGCCAGCTTCTTGTCGGCCGCCGCCTTCTCGCACTTGGCCGCCGGATCGATTGCCGCGCCCGTCTTCACGCACTTCTGGATAAAGCTGTTCTTGGCCGCACCGGCCAGCTTCTTGTCGGCGGCCGCCTTCTCGCACTCGCCGGTCGCGGCGCCAGCGGCATCTTTCACACACTTGCCGACAAAGCTGGTTTTAGCGGCGCCGTTAAGCTTTTTGGCGGCAGCCTGCGCCTCGCACTGCAACTGGGCTGCGTCGTTGGCAAAGACCGGATTGGCCAGCAGCACGCTGCCGCAGAGCAGGCCGAACAGGAGTAACCGTTCACCGGGACGGTGTTGACAGCACCAACTCCTCCGGGAACGGGTAGTCGGTTTTCTCGATGCAGGACCTGACAACTGCCCTCAGCCACTCCTGCGGGCAGCGGCCCAATCGCTTGGCCGTCTCCACCAACGATAGGATACGCTGCCTGAACTGCTCGCCTCGATGCGACCAGACGCCATAGCTTCCCTTGCGCCACAGCACATAGCCACGCAGCGCCCGCTCCGCTTCATTGTTGGTCAGCGCTATCTCATCGTTTTCCATAAAACGCCATAGCATCTCATCGTCCTTGAGCAGTAACTGGCAGCGCCCACGGTAGCGCTTGGAACACAGTACACTGCCCCGCTCCAGCTGCCTTCGCCAGCTTTGCCGACATCGCTGCAACCTTCGCTGGTACTGCTCCCGGCTTAAGCAGCCTTGTTCATAGCCATGCCGGGTTCTGAACACCGTGTCAGCCAGCAGTACCAGCCGGGCTCCGATAGGCTGGTTGACGGCGTCGCTACTCTCGGCAATCGCCGCCACGTTGCGCAGCACATGCGCCCAGCACAGTTGGCGCTGGGCGCTGTCGATGAAGCGGTATCCCGCATACTGGTCGGTCACCAGCACCCCATCAAGCTCACTGCCCAGCAACCGCTTCGCTGCCTCCTGACCGCGGCCAAACGCCGTCATGAAGCAGACCGCGACCTTGCTCAGGGCCAGCCACATCCAGCGTCGCTCACCGCCCCGCTGGTGCCGGGTTTCATCGGCATGGATGATGGCGGCAGACTGCACTTGCTGTTTGATGGCTTGGTGGGTCGGGGTGAGCATGGCGCTGACCCGGCCTTGCGCTTCACTGATGGCGCCTCGGCTAAAGCTCAAACCGAAGTGCTGCTTGAGCTGCTGCTGTATCTTGCTGATGCTCTGGTGGAACTGACCACTCTGCAAAGCGATATAGCTCAGCAGATTAGCCCCCATCTGGCTGTGGCTCACCGTATCGGGCAGGGCTGCTTCACTGGTGATGACGCACCCACGGCAGGTGCCCCGATACAGCTGATGCTCTGTCACCACATAGCTGACCTCGGGCAGGTCAAACACCTGATGAACCCGGTAGGGCTTGTCATGGGACACCACCTGCTCACCACAGCAGGCGCACTGCCGGGCAGGATAGTGTGGTATTGCCGTCAGTCGGTCGTCCTCAGGATGACGTTCACGCCGCTGCCCCTTGTGGCCAGGCTGGGCACCACGAGCCTTGCCGGAAGCGGGGCGCTTGCGCGCAGGCGGGGTCCCCGAGCCATCAGTGGAGGGGGGCTTGGAGGAGTTATTGCTGTTTTGGTTGAGGCGGTCTTCAAGCTCGGCGATGCGCGCCATCAGCTTGTAAATCAGCTCGTTGGCTTGCTCGAGGGTCAGCGGCAGGCCGGGTGGTGGCGTAATGGGTTTGCTCATGACGTGATGGTGCCAAGCTGGCGGGATCAGGCAAGGGGCAACAGTGGATCAAGGGATGATCGTCTCACTTTTTCCTGTCAATGCCATCTGGGTGAACAGTTACGAACAGGATGGTACGCTTCATGGGAGATATCCTCTCTATCAGGTGATGTGTTTGCATGGTCATATTTGCATGGCGATGTGTTGCAAATAGCTGTGATTGCAACAGCTGATTGTTGCCGCAGATCCCCCGCCTCGCCAGCTTGGGAGCGGAGCACAGAGCAACCATCGCCCGCACTATAGCGCCGATTGGCAGAGCGGGATGCCCCCCGCCAGCCCCTCCTCAGCGGCAAGCCAGCCCTATTCCTTCCTGCCACGCCCGCCAACCCCAATAGCATCAAGGGCCATGGGAATCCTGCCTCCGGTCACTGTCTTTTATTGAGCCAGCGCAAAAAATCAGTCATTACTGACACTTACATCACTTTTTGACTGGTACGGCCAGATTCGACTGGCTTAACATAGCCATCCGGTGCCTATTCATCTGCGATGGGCTGCTGCCCTCGCTGGTCAATGGAGCATTTTGGAAGCTGTAATCCACGGGCGGTAGCGTGGTGTTTGGTAGCGTTACGCCTCCCCAAAAAGGTGGGTGTCTCAGATTTCCCTATAGCGCGACTAGCAATAATTACTTACTTACTTACCATCACTCTGAACGCAAAAAAATAAATACCCCATGCGTTAAATCCCCACGTCATTCAGTTAACGCGAGCACCAAATAAATCTAACGCAAAATTTACATAAAAAACAACTCTGAGATTTAACAAAATGAAAAAAATAACTCAAAAACAACGAGAGCGGGATGTTCGAAGAGTTTTAAAGCAGCGATTCAATTTTAAAAGAAAAAACAAGCAGTTTAGAAATGACGATTCATTCATCAAGCATAAAAGAGATATCCAGTGGAAGGAACTAAACGCATGGATTAATAGTGAAAAGAACAATGGCCTTTCCGTTAAAGATTGCAAAACTAAAAGACAAAAAAAACAAAATATGATCGCCATTGAATTACCTCAAGAAATGGATTTCGAGAGTAATTATGACAAAACTGTACAGTCATTAACTGCAATAAGAAGGCTAGTTGAACTATTAGACGCCTATAAAGGCTGTAAATTGCCTGTTAGAGCATATAAAATTGGCACCGTCATTTTTGATAAGTTAACAAAAATTTCAACATCCGCAGCCCTTGTACTAACAGCTGAGATATCAAAATGGGACTCGTCAATTATTAAAAGATTAAAACCACAAGAGGATGGATGGCAAGAAAATATATATGATAATTTTTTCCAATTAGGTTTTTTTGAACTATTTGAAAATAAACCTAAAAAACCACATACAGGAAAGAATACGCCTTCTCACCTCAATTTCGTTAAATACTTCAAAGGTGACTGTTCCGATAGCGAAAAAGCAAGAAAAAATAAAGTAGAACTCAGAACACAAATTTCTGAACTTGTGGGTTCAAAAGTTCCAAAATGGACAATTTTACATAGCGGATTATCTGAAGCAGTTACTAATGTTACACATCATGCATACCCAGATAATTTCGAAAAAAATGATAAATCATGGTATTTAACTGGTTCATATAACACCAATACAAAAGAGATGATGATTTCATTTTTTGATCAAGGAGTCGGAATTCCAAACTCCTTGCCTGATTCAAAAATATGGGAAAAAGTGCTCTCATATTTTGCATCAACCGGAGTATCTATTGCAGAGCAAAAAAAACATGAGACTTTATTAAAAGCCGCCGTTAGTTTAGATCGCACTAGAACTGGGCAAAATGATAGAGGAAAGGGTCTGCAAGACCTGCTTGAATTTATTAGGCAACGAGCGGAAGGCTCGCTTTCCATAATGAGCTACCATGGCGCATACGAATGCAACGTAATAGCAGGAAAAGAGCATGTTAGTACAGCAAGCTTTTCAAGGCCATTATGTGGTACACTAATAACGTGGTGTGTGACACTAAATGATTAATTACGAGGTTAATATGTGCACCATTTATATTGGAAATCAGTTTCATAACGATCCATCAGGTAGATATTATACTGATGGTGATGGCTCTGGCGAAGAGTTTAGAGAAGAGGTTTTAAGACCTTTACTTGAGTGCAAGAGCATTGATAAAATCACAATAAACATTTCGCGTAATGTGGAAGGTTATGGCTCATCATTTCTTGTTGAGGCATTTGGAGGGTTAATCAAATATGGTTATTTTAAATCTAACTTTGTTGATAACAAGATAGAACTATCTGTCGATGAAGAAGACTTAGATGATTACTCATTCTACAAAGATAGAATCTTAGAATATATTAGAAGTGCAAAATTCAACTCACAGAAATATATATCAACAAAAAACAAGGCCATTGAGGAAAAAACATTTAAAGGCATAATCGACAAAACATTTGTAGAAGGATTTATTAAAAATGCTACAAAGTAGTCATATGCTTTCGACCACTGACAAGCTTTTACAAAACTACAATGCCTTAGCTATACCGTCATCAGATGCTAAGGCATGTAATAGCTTGGTTTATAGTTTTTCAGAACCATCTACATTTTATAGCCTCGAACGAATTAACAGTACTGTTAGTTCAATCCCTGACGGCTCTTATCCTCTAACTATTTTATCTGCAGTTTTAGGCGCTCTAGTGGCTGCTATTGCAGCCTTTTTATTTAATATCGCATACTGGAGAAAGTTAAATAAGGAAAACTTCAAGTCTCATTACGCAAATATATGTCTAGAGCACTTGACAACATTTGAAAAGGCAGCGCTGCAATATTGGATAAGTAATAAAACCAATGAAAACGCTCAAGAGATGCAACTACTAGAAGTTAAGATACGCTCAACCTTTATCGTACTTAAAAGTAGCCTAGATAATCTTTCCAACGTTGTAGTTGACCCCGCCGACAAAGCAAGTATATCCACATTCACAACCACAATATTCGATGTTGCAACAGGTGGAAATTTTGAAAGCTCAGTCAAAAAGACAGAACGAAACACGTGTCTAAAAATATCAAAGGAATGTTCTAAAATCATGACCGTAATATTAAGGCACTCACAAAAAACACTATAAAACTATATCTACCACAACAAATAACCCTGCCTAATATAGCAGCCTCGCATCACTCACACTGACGCACCAGAAATAATGTATCTAGGCAACATATCTTTCTGAGCCAGTTATTGCCTGATTGGCTCACATATTATCCATCCTATCCCAAAGGCATAAAAAAACCCGTTGCCGGGTTTTTTTATTTCTATCGGTTATCTAAGCTCAGCTACTTACCCCACCAAAAACGCCCTTAACCGGGCAAACTCCGCAGGCAAATTAACAGAAAGCAGCGGCAGCTCGGCGTGCTTGGCGAGCGGGCCGGGTAGCGGCACATCGAGATGCAAGATCTCGTCCACCGACTCCTTGAACTTGGCGGGATGGGCGGTGCAGAGGAACACCCCCACTTCGTCCTCGGCCAGCTGTTCCCCCAGCAGATCCCAGGCTATGGCGCCGTGGGGCTCACAGAGGTAATCCAGCTGATGCAGCCGTTTAAGGGCAGCGCGAGTCTGGGCATCGTCACGCATGCCGGAGCCTAAGGTCTCCAGCGCCCAGCCCTTGCGACGGCAGAGCTCTTCTACCCGTGGCCAGTTGTTGGGGCGGCTGACATCCATGGCGTTCGACAGGGTGGCTACTGTCTGGTGCGGCTCCCACTGACCGGTTTTCAGATAGCGCGGCACGGTATCGTTGGCGTTGGTGGCGGCGATAAAGCGCTTCACCGGCAGCCCCAGCGCCTTGGCAATCAGCCCCGCAGTGAGGTTGCCAAAGTTGCCGGACGGCACGCTGATCACCGCCTTGGCGCGGGAGGCTTTCGGCAGCTGGGCCACCGCTTCGAAGTAGTAGCAAACCTGCGCCAGCAGACGGCTGATATTGATGGAGTTGGCGGAGTTGAGGCCAATGGCCTTTTTCAGCTCCTCGTCGTCAAAGGCCTGTTTTACCAGCGCCTGACAGGCATCGAAGTCGCCATCGATGGCGATGGTGCGGATATTGCCGCCGAGGGTGCAGAAGAGCTTCTCCTGCAAGGGGCTGATCTTGCCCTTGGGATAGAGGATCACCACCTCGATCCCCTCCAACCCGTAGAAGGCGTGGGCCACGGCGGCGCCGGTGTCGCCGGAGGTGGCGGTGAGGATGGTGATCTTGTCGTTGGTGCGAAACGCCGCGAGACACTGAGCCATAAAGCGGCCGCCGAAATCCTTGAACGCCAGGGTCGGGCCGTGGAACAGCTCAAGGGCATAAGTGCCATCTTTGAGTTTCACCAGCGGCGCCGGGAAGGTGAAGGCGGCGTTGATAAGCTCGCTCACTTTCGCTGCGGGCACTTCGTCCCCCAGCAGGTGACTCAGGATGCGGGCAGAGCGTTCGGCCAGCGGCAGATCGAGCAGGGCATCCACATCGGCGAGCGGTTCGAGTTGTTCGGGGAAGAAGAGCCCTTGTTCGCGACCCAAGCCCTGACGCACCGCCTGCGCGAAGCTCACCTGTTCGCTGTTGTCCTTGATGTTGTAGAGATTCATAGCTCGCTTCCTGTTACCCGTGCCCCGGCCATGTCCAGTTTGCAGACCCGGGCAAATCCATCTTCGTTCTGCACGAAATGTGCTTCCATCCAATCCTTCATCCGCTCGGCCTGCGCCAGATCCTTCATCACCACAAACACGGTGGGGCCGGAGCCGGAGATGCCGGTAGCCAGCGCCCCGTTCTGGGCCGCCTGCGCCCGCACCTCGGCAAAGCCTTCGATCAGCGCCGCGCGGTAGGGTTCGGCAATCACGTCTTTCAGTACGCTCGCCGCCAATCCCTCCTGTCCGGTGTAGCTGGCGTGGACAAAGGCAGCCAGACGGCGGCCATAGGTGAGGCAATCCTGACGGCGATATTGGGCCGGCAGAATGGCGCGGGCGGCAGCGGTCGAAACTACGGTACCCGGGTAGCAGACCACCCAGTACCACTGATCGAACACCGGAATGCCCTGACTGATAACGCCGTGCTCTTCCAACACCAGCTGCATGCCGCCCAGATAACAGGGGGCCACGTTGTCGTAGTGAACGGAGCCGGAGATGCGCCCCTCCATCTCCCCCATCAGCAGCAGCATGTCGTGCTCATTGAGGGGCTCGCCGTGAAAGGCGTTGAGCCCTTCAAGGGCCGCCACCACGCTGCAGGCGCTGGAACCCAGACCAGAGCCCACCGGCAGGTTCTTCTCCAGCACCATTTCGAGCGGCTTGAGTTTAAGGCCGCGCTTTTCCAGCGCCTCGCCATAGGCGACCCAGCAGTCATGGAGGATATTCTTTTTCGGATCGTCCGGCAGCTTGTGGGCGTAGCGGCCCACAGAGGACAGCGCAAACGGCACGTCAGCCGCTTTTACCTGCACCCGATCGCCGAGCAGAGAGCCATCCACGGGGGCGAGCGCCGCCCCCAGTACATCGAATCCCACGCTCAGGTTGGCGCTGGAGGCGGGTGCATAGGCGACTACGCTGCCGCCTTCAGTCATATAAGAGGGGTACATGTCTGAACTCATGCTTATAGCTCCTGCTTCCAGTTCTGGGTGCGCAGCACGTCGGCAAAGACGCCAGCGGCAGTCACTTCGGTACCGGCGCCATAGCCGCGCAGCACCAGCGGGATTGGCTGGTAGTAGGTGGAGAAGAAGGCGAGCGCGTTCTCCCCGTCTTTGACCTTGAACAGCGGCTCGTCGCCACCGACCGCCTTGATGGCGACCTTGCACTTGCCACCCTCGATGGAACCCACGTAGCGCAGCACCTTGCCTTCACGCTGGGCCGCGGCGAACTGGTCGCGGAACCAGCCGTCCGCTTCGGGCAGGCGGGCCATAAAGGCTTCTACATCGCCGCTCACATCAAATCCGGGCGGCAGCGCCTGCTCGACTTCGACATCGGAGAGCTCCAGCGCCATGCCAGCCTCACGAGCCAGAATGAGCAGCTTGCGCGCCACATCCATGCCGTTGAGATCGTCGCGGGGATCCGGCTCGGTAAAGCCGTTGCTGCGGGCAATCTTGGTAGCTTCAGAGAAGGCCATCCCTTCATCCAGCTTGCCGAAGATAAAGGAGAGCGAACCGGACAGAATGCCGTCGAAAGCACGCAGCTTGTCACCGGCCTTGATAAGGTTCTGCAGGTTCTCGATAACCGGCAGGCCCGCGCCGACGTTGGTTTCATAGAGGAACTTACGGCGAGTCTGGCGGGCGGTGCGACGCAGCGCCTTGTAGTAATCGAGCGAGCCGGTGTTGGCCTTCTTGTTCGGAGTCACCACGTGGAAACCGGCGGCGAGGAAGTCGGCATACTGGACGGCCACCGCCTCGGAGGAGGTGCAGTCAACGATCACCGGGTTGATAATGTGGCTATCTTCCACCAGCTTTTTCACCCCTTCCAGCGAGAAGCTGTCGCGGGCTTCCGCCAACTGTTCACGCCAGTTGGCGAGGTTCAGGCCATCCTTGTTGACCGCCATCTGGCGACTGTTGGCGATGCCCACTACCCGCAGACCAGTGCCCTGCTCGGCCAGTACCGGCTGCTGGCGGGCAATCTGATCCACCAGCGCGGCACCGACGCCACCGACACCGACCACAAACAGATCGATAAACTGCTGGCTGCCAAAGAAGTTCTGGTGGCACGCCTTGATGGCTTCCGCCACCTTGCGATCCCGCACTACCGCCGAGATGGAGCGCTCGCTGGAGCCCTGCGCAATGGCGACGATATTGATGGAGGCTTGCGCCAGCGAGGTGAAGAAGCGGGCCGCCATCCCCTTGCTGGTGCGCATGCCGTCACCGATGAGGGAGATGATCGCCAGATCGCTGATGATATCCAGCGGCTCCAGCAGCTGGTTTTTGAACTCCAGCTCGAACTCGCGCTCCAGCACCTTACGGGTCTTCTCACTGTCGTAGCTGTGGATACAGAAGCTGACGCTGTACTCGGAAGATGACTGGGTGATCAGCACGATACTGACCCCGGCGCGGGAGACGGCTGAGAAGATGCGACCGGCCATGCCGACCATCCCCTTCATGCCGGGGCCGGAGACGTTGAACATGCACATGCCGGAAAGATCCGAGATGGCCTTCACTTTCAGGTCATCGTCGCCGCTCTCGGGGCCGATCAGGGTGCCCGGCCCCTGCGGGTTGAAGCTGTTCTTGATGAGGCAGGGAATATGGAACTGGGCCACCGGCGCGATGGTTTTCGGGTGCAGCACCTTGGCGCCGAAGTAGGAGAGCTCCATCGCCTCCTTGTAGGAGAGGGTTTTCAGCAAGTAGGCATCCGGCACCAGACGGGGGTCACAGCTGTAGCAGCCTTCGACATCGGTCCAGATCTCGCAGCACTCGGCATCGACACAGGCGGCCAAGACGGCTGCGGAGTAGTCGGAGCCGTTGCGGCCCAGCAGCACAGTCTCGCCCTTGTCGCTGCCACCGGTAAAGCCCGGCATCAGGTAAAGACAGTCGCGGCGCAGCCCCTTGGCGGCAAAGCGCAGGCGAGAGGCTTCGATATCGACATGGGCTTCCAGATAGCCACCGTCGGTGGCCAGCAGCTCTTCCGGTACGATCAGCTCCAGATCCAGACCGCGCACCCGCAGCAGCTCGTGCATAAAGGCGATGGAGAGGTTCTCGCCACGGCTCAGAATGCGTGCCTGCACGTTGTCCGGGCAGAGGCCCAGCAGACGGATGCCCTGCATCAGCCGCTCCACCTGATCCAGCTCGGCGGTGAGGCGGGCCAGCAGCGCCTTGTCATCGAGCGCCGGATAGGCCGCCTTCAACCCGGCCAGCAGACGGGAGAAGATGCCGTTGACTTCAAACAGGGTGGAACTGGCATCCATGCCGCGGCTGGTCTGCTCGACCAGCGCCACCAGATGATTGGTCACCTTGGCAGGTGCAGAGAGCACCAGGGCTACCTGAGATTGGCCGTGGGTGTTGACCGCGATATCGGCCACCCGTAAAAAACGCTCTGCATCGGCCAGTGAAGACCCGCCAAATTTCAACACTCTCATCGCTTTCTCTCCCTGTAAATCTATGAAATTCAATCTAAAAACCAATCCAACAAAAAGGCCCGTACTGGGTGGGTACGGGCCTTTTCTGATTTCTGTGCTTGTTCGTCAGCGCATCAACCGGCCCCAGTGCCACCTGTGGTGGTACCGGTAATAATGGTGGTGGTGATGACGTTGGTGAATAACTGCATGACGAACACTCGTTGACGAAGCTGGCTTTTAGCAATACCGCGCCGGGCGATGGGCTGTCAACTTAAACCTCTTTGCCAAGTTTGCGCGCAAGGTCTTTGCAGAGCAGGTGGAGCATGTTCAAATCCCGCTGCGGCAGCATGGGCACCCGGTCCATCACCCATTGATGCAGTTTTTCATCCTGCGAAACTCCGAGTTCACCCAGCAATTCTGCTGTTTTGCTTTTCAGCACCCGAACCTGCCCGGCGTTATCAAAATTTTCTGCTACCGCAGCGCCGCCGTCGGCGTTCAGCTCATCCATCAGCTGACTCATCTCGTAGGCGTAGAGCATGATCGCCTGCCCCAGATTGAGGGAGGGGTAGCTCACCTTGAGGGGCAGATAGCTGATGAGATCGACCTCGGCCAGCTGCTCGTTGGAGAGCCCCGACTCCTCGCAGCCAAAAACGATGGCCACCTTGTCGAGGGAAGGCTTGCTGCGGATCTGCTCGCGGATCTCCCCCGGGGTGAGGTAGTGCTGGTAACGACCGCGCTCACGGGCGGTGGTGGCGATCACCAGATCCATGTCGGCCAGCGCCTCGGGCAAAGTCTCGAACGCTTCGGCCTGAGTCAGGATCTCCTGGGCGCCGTGGGCCACCCAGCTCGCCTCCTCCTCTTCGTGTACCCGGCTCGCCACCAGTCGCATGGCATCGAATCCCATGGTTTTCATGGCGCGGGCAGCCGCCCCCACATTCGCAGGTCGGGCAGGTGCCACCAGGACAAAATAGAGCTTCATCGGGTTTCCTCACAGGCCGGACGGCCTCTCAAACAGACAGCAAACAGTCGCTAAACCATCACCAAAACAGGGGCGCAATCTACCGTTTATCCCCGAAAATTGCCACTTGAACAGACGTTTGAATGTTGCGATAGTGGCCTGACGTGTGAACAAATTACACCCAATCCTTCGCGCTATCGGCCCGACAGATCACAAGGAAGAGAGAGATGCAGCAGCCATTGGAACAGGCCGTCGCCGAGACTATCCTGCAACGCTTCGAGTCGTTTTACAGCCGGTTTCTCGAGATAACCCAGGGCAGCAAGAGCCGCTTCGAGAACAGTGACTGGCTGGGGGTACAGCTCGCCGGGCGCGAGCGTATTCGCCTCTATGACCACCATGTGGGGGCCACCGCCAGCTCCATTCGCCAGATGATGGGGGAGCACCACGCCACTCAGGAGCTGCTCAAGCGGGTCAAAAGTGCCTTCAGCGATCTGCTGCCCCGTTGTGACAACTTCGAGGTGGCGGAGTCCTTCTTCAACTCCGTCTATCGCCGGATCTTTCGCCATCGCAATATCCGCGACGAGAACCTCTATATCCACCCCTTTGTCAGCCGTGGCGAAAAACCGGACCTGAGCGCCCTGCTGCGGATCTATCGCACCGATCTGGCCCACTTGCCGCAGACCCTGAGCCAACTTTTGGGAGATTACAGCTTCACCCTCCCCTACGAGGACAAGCAGCGGGATATTGTCGACATCCACCGCCATCTTGCGGAGAACGGCCCACAAATCCTCCATGATGAGCCCTTTGCCATCGAGCTGCTCAAAGAGGTGTTCTACCGCAACAAGGGGGCCTATCTGGTGGGGCTGATCCGGGCCCGGGATCAGGTCTTCCCGTTTATCCTGCCCCTGCTCAGCACCGGCCACAGCATCTATGTGGATACCGTCATCTTCGAGCCGGATCTCGCCTCCATCGTGTTTGGTTTCGCCCGCGCCTATTTCATGGTCTATGCCCGCGAACCGGCGCTGTTTGTCGCCTTCCTGCGCCAGATCATGCCCCACAAGCCCGATTACGAGATCTACAACGCCATCGGCTGCCAAAAACATGGCAAGACCGAGCTCTATCGCCACTACCGCCACCATCTGGCACAGAGTCGGGATCAGTTCATCATCGCTCCCGGCATCAAGGGGATGGTGATGAGCGTGTTCACCCTCCCCTCCTACGATGTGGTGTTCAAGGTGATAAAAGACGAGTTCACTCCCCCGAAGGATGTGAGCCACGAGCAGGTGAAAGCAAAGTACCGGCTGGTTAAACAGCACGATCGGGTTGGCCGGATGGCCGATACCCAGGAGTTCACCAACTTCGAGTTTCCGCTGGACCGCATCTCGCCCGAGCTCCTTGCCGAGCTCAAGACGGTGGCACCCTCGGCCCTCACCATCAGTGACGACAAGCTGGTGATCAAGCACCTCTACACCGAGCGCAAGATGATCCCCCTCAACCTCTATCTGGACAAGGCGGACGAGCAGCAGACCCGCCTCGCGCTGGAGGAGTACGGCAACGCCATCAAGCAGCTGGCGGCGGCCAACATCTTCCCGGGGGACATGCTGTTCAAGAACTTTGGCGTCACCCGTCACGGCCGGGTGGTGTTCTACGACTACGACGAGATCTGCTACATGACGGAGTGCAACTTCCGCCAGATCCCGCCGCCTCGCTACCCCGAGGATGAGTGGAGCGCCGAACCCTGGTATTCGGTGGCCCCCAACGACATCTTCCCCGAGGAGTTCGCCACCTTCCTGCTGCAAAAGCCGCAGGTGCGGGAGATCATGCTGCAACTGCACAAGGAGATGTTCGACGCCAACTACTGGAAGATGCTGCAGAGCAACATCAAGGTGGGGGTGTTCGAGGATGTCTATCCCTACCGGCGCAAGAAGCGCTTCAAGTACCAGCGCGGCGGCTGATCCCGCAGCGCCCGCGCACATCGCAGCAACGAAAACGGGGTGGCCAGTGCCACCCCGTTTTGCTATCCGCTTTGCGCCTTAACTGCCGCGACGGCGGATCACCCCCTCCTGCATGGTGCTCGCCACCAGCACGCCGTCACGGGTAAAGAACTGACCGCGCACCAGACCGCGACCGCTGCTGGCGCTCGGGCTGTCTACCACGTAGAGCAGCCAGTCGTCGAAGCGGAAATCCCGGTGGAACCACATGGAGTGATCGATGGTGGCCACCTGCATATCCGGCTCCCAGTACGACACCCCGTGCGGCTGCAGCGAGGTGAGCAGGAAGTTGAAGTCGGAGGCGTAGGCCAGCAGGTATTTGTGCACCCGCAGATCGTCCGGCATCTGACCGTTGGCCTTGAACCAGACGTGACGCACCGGGTCCTGCACCGTCGGCCGAATAGGGTCGACCAGGGTCACCGGGCGCATCTCGATGGGCTGCTCGCAGAGGATCTTGTCCCGCAGGGAAGCCGGGATCAGGTTCTCGTAGGGGCGCACCAGCTCAAGCTCGCTCTTGAGCTCTTCCGGCGGGGTGATGCCGGTGGGCATCTGCGCCTGATGCTCGAAGCCGTCGGCCGGCACCTGAAACGAGGCGTTGAGATAGAAAATGGGCTTGCCGCCCTGAATCGCCTTGACCCGGCGGGTGGAGACGGTCTGGCCGTCACGGATATTCTCCACGTCATAGACGATGGGACGGGTCACATCCCCCGGACGCAGGAAGTAGGAGTGAAAACTGTGAACCTGACGGCCGGTCTCGACCGTCTGCTTGGCGGCTGACAAGGCCTGCCCCATTACCTGTCCACCAAACACGGCCCGCAGACCGAGATCCTGGCTCTGGCCCCGAAACAGGCCCTCCTCGATTTTTTCCAGCGCCAGCAACGCCAGCAGCTCATCAAGTACCTTGCTCATCGTTCACTCCTCTATCAGAGCCGCACAGGCTAACAAGCTCACCGGAGCAGAGCAACCGCAGCGGCGAGTCTGCGGGCAAACAGACGACAGAAATTCCCCTCAATTTCTCACCAACCCCCCTTTTACCAGCCAGGGGGGTTGATACAAAAAGGCCCGCACCAGTTGGTGCGGGCCTTTGCTTGGCCGACTGCGCGCTCTTTGACGAGCACGCAGTTCGCAACGGGTTGTCGGCTTACTTGCTGCCGGTACCGGAATTGCGGGTAGAGGCTTGCGGCTTGCGACGGGCGGTGGTGGCGCGGGCACGGGGCTCTTTGCCCTGCATCTCTTTGTGACGCTGTACGGCGCGACGGATCTGGGCGGCCTGCTTGTGACGGCTGGTTTTGCCATCCTGCTGCAGATCGACCTTGGATTCGGTCTCCGGCGGCAGGTTGACCAGACCGCGCAGGTAGTTCACTTCCGGCAGTTTCAGCTCTTGCCAGCCGCCGCGCGGGATGCCGCGGTCCAGCTTGACGTCGCCGTAGCGGATCCGCATCAGGCGGCTCACCTGCACTTCCTGGGATTCCCACAGGCGGCGCACTTCACGGTTGCGTCCTTCGGTCAGGGTGACGTTGAACCACTGGTTCAGACCCTCACCGCCAGCCGGTTTGATCTTGTTGAACTTGGCGGTGCCATCTTCCAGTTGCACGCCCTTGCGCAGACGCTGCAGCATGGCTTCGGTGATTTCGCCAAAGACACGTACCGCGTATTCCCGCTCCACTTCGTGGCTCGGGTGCATCAGACGGTTGGCCAGCTCACCGTCGGTAGTGAACAGCAGCAGACCTGAGGTGTTGACGTCGAGGCGGCCGACCGCAATCCAGCGGGCCCCTTCCATCTTGGGCAGACGATCAAACACGGTGGGACGACCTTCCGGATCGTGACGGGTACACATCTCCCCTTCCGGCTTGTGGTAAGCCAGTACGCGGCAGATCACTTCCTCTGCGGCACGGGTCTTGACCTGGTGACCATCCACCCGGATCACGGCGTTCACTTCGACGCGATCCCCCAGTGTGGCGACCTTGCCATCCACACTGACCCGACCTGCGGTGATCAGGGCCTCCATCTCACGACGGGAGCCGTGACCCGCGCGGGCCAACACTTTTTGCAGTTTTTCACTCATCGGGGTTACCTGATTGTTGATCGCTGCCCACTGGTGAAAGGGGCAACGGGGTTAACTGTAACAAACGCCGGTTGGAGCACTCGCCACAGTTGAAAAATGTATATCTCGGTGAAATCGGTACACTTGGGCGCCATTCACCGGGCATCGCTCTCCCCGTCCACCGCAGAGGGCAACAGGGGTTGCAGCTCCGGATCCAGCTCGGGGAGCTGCTCCAGACTCTGCAGATTAAAGTAATCCAGAAACTCTCTGGTGGTGGCGAGCAGCTCGGGGCGACCTGCCACCTCTTTGTGGCCAATGCTGCGCACCCAGCCACGCTCTTTCAGGGTATTCACTATCTGGCTCGACACCGCCACCCCGCGGATCGCTTCTATCTCGGCCCGGGTGATGGGTTGGCGATAGGCGATCAGGGTCAGCGTCTCCATCACGGCGCGCGAATAACGCGGCGCCCGCTCGCTCCAGAGCCTTGAGAGCTCCTCGGCATACTCCTGACGCGCCTGAAAGCGCCAGCCGGAGGCGACCTCTTTGAGTTCGACGCCTCGCGAGCTGTAATCTTGCCTGATCTCGGCCAACAGCAGCTGAACATAGCGACTGGTCACCGGATAATCCGCCAGCACGCTGCTTTTCAGTTCGCTGACATTGAGCGGACGACCGGCCACAAACAGCGCCGCTTCGATCAGGGTCTTGAGTCGTTCAGTGGGCAGCGCCACGGTTGCCCTCCTCGCTCTGCTCGGCCAATGCGAAATGGATTGGGCCAAGGGGTTCTGCCTGCAGGATCCAGATCAGTTGTTCCTTGCACAACTCCAGCAGGGCCAGAAACGTCACCAGTACCCCCATGCGCCCCTCTTCGGCGCGCAGCACCTGCTCAAGGCGCAGGGTCTGCCCCAGCGTGAGCATGGCGAGGATCTCCGCCATGCGCACCCGGGTCGGGATCTGTTCGCGGCGGATCTGGTGATGCTCAAAATGAGTCGCGCGTTTTACCACACTTTGCATGTAAAGGGCGAGCTCAACCAGCGAAACATCGGGCGCCAGTGGCTTGAGGGCGCCAAAATCGGGGGGCAAGGCCGCGGCGATATAAATCTCCCGCTCCACCCGTGGCAGCTCATTGACCCGCTCCGCCCCTACCTTATAGCGCTCGTACTCCTGCAGGCGGCGAATAAGAGTAACACGGGGATCTTCCCCCTCCTCTTCGTCCTCCAGCTCCGGCGCCTTGGGCAGCAGCAGGCGGGATTTGATCTCCGCGAGCCAGGCCGCCATCAGCAGGTATTCGGCCGCCAGCTCAAGGTTGAGCCCCTGCATCAGCTCCACGTACTCCATGTACTGGGCGGTGATCTGCAGGATCGGCAGGTTGAGGATATCGAGCTGCTGGCGCCGGATAAGGTAGAGCAGCAGATCGAGCGGCCCCTCGAAGGTATCGAGGAACACCTCCAGCGCATCGGGCGGGATGAACAGGTCCTGAGGCAGCTCGTGATAGGGCTGCCCCAGGACTTTCGCGATGGGTAGCGCGGCGCCAGTCCCCGTCTCGGCGGAAGGAACTGTCACCGGTTCAGCGACATCACTCAAACGGAGTCGGGTCTCCGGCGCCGCGACGACGCAATACCGGCTCGTCGTCAGAGAAATCGACCACAGTGGTGGGCTGCTCACCCAGATAACCGCCGTTGACCACCAGATCGATCTGCTTGCCCAGCTTGTCGAAGATCTCTTCCGGATCGAACTCAGCCATTTCAGAGTCCGGGAGGATCAGTGTGGTGGAGAGCAGCGGCTCTCCGAGTGCTTCCAACAGCGCCTGGGCAATCTTGTTGTCCGGCACCCGGATGCCGATGCTCTTTTTCTTCTCGTTCATCAGGCGGCGCGGCACCTCTTTGGTCGCCTTGAAGATGAAGGTGTAGGCGCCCGGGGTGTTGTTCTTGATCAGGCGAAACGCGCTGTTGTCGACCTTGGCGTAGGTGGAGATCTCGGAGAGATCGCGGCACACCAGGGTGAAGTCGTGGTTGGCGTCGAGGCGACGGATGCGGCAGATGCGCTCCAGCGCGCCCTTGTCACCCATCTGGCAACCCAGCGCATAACCGGAGTCGGTCGGATAGACGATAACGCCGCCGTTCTGGATGATCTGTACCGCCTGACCGATCAGACGGGCCTGGGGGTTTTCCGGATGTACGTAAAAATGCTGACTCATAGCTTGTTCTCGCAATGGGGGCAGCAATACCTGCCCGCTCGTATGGTCACGGGTCAAAGACCCATGACACTACCTTAACCTGTTTGTGGCTGCTTCGCTGGCGCCGTTACCGGCTCGCCAGCAGCTCGGCATGTTGCTCGGTGGTGAGCCCAAAGTGACCGGGATAGGCAAGCCAGACGGGCATCCCCTCTTTGGGCAGCCAGAGGTGGCGGCCCAACTCGGTCCAGTTGGAGGGGAAGTGAAAATCCGATCCCACCGAGATATAGAGGTCGTGATCCTTGGCCCACTGGCCCAGATTGGCCCGCTCCTGCGGGCTCTGCTGAGGCAATGAGACTTCCATGGCATCGCCACCGGCCGCCTTGAAGGCCACCAGCAGCCGCTTGATCCACTTGGCGGTGAGATCGTAACGGCTGGGGTGGGCCAGCACCGCCAGCCCACCGGCGGCATGAATGGCCGCGATAGCTTCGCTCATCTCGGGCCACTCGGCCGGGGCATAGCCTTTATTGCCACGGCTCAGGTACTTTTTGAATACCTTCTGCATATTGTCGGCCACCCCGCGTGCCACCAGCACCCGGGCAAAGTGGGCGCGGGTCACGGCAGCGTCACCGGCGAGCGCCTTGGCCTCTTCATAGGTGCCGGGGATGAGGCACTTCTCCAGACGACGCCCGATTTCCAGTGCACGCGCCTCGCGACGGGCCAGCTGACCGGCCAGAAAGTCGGTCAGCTGCAGATTTTTTTCATCCACCCCCAGCGCCACGATATGAATTTCGTGATGCTCCCAGCCGGTGGAGATCTCGACCCCGCTCACCAGTCGCAGCGGCAGTTGCTCGGCTTCGATGGTGCGGCGCACCTCATCAAGCCCGGCGAGGGTGTCGTGGTCAGTAACTGCTAACACCTCGACCTGTTTTTCGGCGGCGCGGCGCACCAGTTCGGCAGGGCTCAGCACCCCATCGGAGGCAGTGGTATGGCAGTGAAGATCGAATCTCATCAGGTTATTCCGCTCTCGTGGTCAGGTCACCATTCATGGCAAATCGGTGAAAGAAGGCTAAAAAGCGACTTGACTTGGCCGCGGCTTTATCGTTTTCTGTAGGCACTTCATTGCAAACATCTTTTTACAGGACTTTATCATGCAAACGACTTCCATCCTGACCA
Source organism: Aeromonas sp. Lyrl_2 (assembly GCF_051948815.1). Classification (NCBI taxonomy): domain Bacteria; kingdom Pseudomonadati; phylum Pseudomonadota; class Gammaproteobacteria; order Aeromonadales; family Aeromonadaceae; genus Aeromonas; species Aeromonas sp. Lyrl_2. The sequence goes on along the minus strand of NZ_JAYJLJ010000002.1, from coordinate 182,725 downwards.
TCTGGTGGTGGCACACTCCCTGACATGCGGGCGTGTGGTCGTTGCTGTACCTGTAATCTGACAGCAAATTAAGAACCCAAAGAAAAGCCCGCTGACCCCAGCGGGCTTTTTTATTATCCGGCAAATGGACCTGTGATGAAACCGAGAATTCAGACAAGCAAGCTGACCTGGCGATGGCGCCCCTGAGCCAGCCACCCCGGACCAATTAAATTTTCAAGGAATTCAACGTCATGAACATCGGTAACACGCATCACACGCAAGGGAACGCACTATGACAGCCACACATCGCCTTCCTCTGGGTGAATTCGATACCCTCAAGCTCAACGCCCCCTATGTGGCCGATCCGCTGGCGCTCTATACCCGTCTCTGTCAGGGCCGCCCCAACAACCTGCTGCTGGAATCGGTGGAGATCGACTCCAAGGCGGGCAAGCAGAGCCTGCTGCTGGTAGACGCCTGCCTGCGCATCGAGTGCCGTGGTCGCACCGTGCAGGTTCGCAGCCTGAACGACAACGGCGCCCAGTTGCAGAGCCTGCTGGCCGAGCGGCTGCCTGCGGTGGTGACCCGCTCGCTGGTAGATGGCGAGCTGCAGCTCGGCTTCCCGGCCTCCGATCGGGAGCTGGACGAAGATTCCCGCCTCAAGGGGAGCAGCGTGCTGGACGTGCTGCGCACCCTGCAGCGGGAGCTCGATTGCCAGTTGGGTAAAGAGGCTCTCTTTATGGCGGGCAGCTTTGCCTATGACCTCATCGCCTCATTTGAAGAGCTGCCTGAAGTGCCGGAGGGGAGCAACAGCTGCCCCGACTACTGCTTCTACGTGGCCGAGACCCTGATCACCATCGACCATATCGAGCGCACCACTCAACTGCTGGCCTGCATCTTTGGCGGCGACAGCGACGAGAGCCAGGTGGAAGACAGATACACCCGCCTGACCGAACGACTCACCGACTTCAAACAGATTTGCCAGCAACCTCTAAGCGCCGAACTGACCCCCCAGCCCCTGACCGGTGGCATGAGCGTGGACAAGAGCGACAAGCAGTTCTGCGCCGAGGTGGAGAAGCTCAAGGGCTTTATCCGCCGTGGCGACATCTTCCAGGTGGTGCCGTCCCGCTGCTTCTCCCTGCCCTGCCCGAGCCCCCTGGCCGCCTATCGCCGCCTCAAGCAGACCAACCCCAGCCCCTACATGTTTTACGTGCAGGATGAGGGCTTCACCCTGTTTGGCGCCTCCCCCGAGAGCGCGGTGAAATTCTGCGCCGCCAGCCGCGATGTGGAGATGTACCCCATCGCCGGTACCCGCCGCCGCGGCTTCAACCCCGATGGCAGCATCAACCGGGATCTCGACGGCCGTATCGAGCTGGAGCTGCGTCAGGACGAGAAAGAGGTGGCCGAACACCTGATGCTGGTGGATCTGGGCCGCAACGACATCGCTCGCATTTCGGAGCCGGGTACCCGCTACGTCAAGGAGCTGCTGAAAGTGGATCGCTACAGCCACGTGATGCATCTGGTCTCCAAGGTGGTCGGCACCCTGCGCGCCGACCTTGACGCCCTGCACGCCTATCAGGCCTGCATGAACATGGGCACCCTCACCGGCGCCCCCAAGATCCGCGCCAGCGAGCTTATTCGCATGGTGGAAGGCAAGCGCCGCGGCAGCTACGGCGGCGCGGTCGGCTACATCAACGGCGCCGGCGAGATGGATACCTGCATCGTCATTCGCTCCGCCTTTGTCAAAGAGGGCGTGGCCCACGTACAGGCCGGTGCCGGGGTGGTCTATGACTCCAAGCCGCAAGCCGAAGCGGACGAAACCCGCGCCAAGGCGGCCGCCGTGCTGGCCGCCATCGCTGCCAGCCATGGCACCTCTCTGCAAGCCCTGAGCGCCCAGCAGGAGCAACATAAGGACGTGAGCCATGACTAATATCTTCCTGCTCGACAACTTCGATTCATTTACCTACAACCTCGTCGACCAGTTCCGCTCCCTCGGCTATCCGGTGCGGATCTACCGCAACAGCCTGCCGGCCAGCCGCATCATGAGCGAGATCGCCGCCTGCGAAGGGGACGCCGTGCTGGTGCTCTCACCGGGCCCGGGTGCCCCCCACGAAGCGGGTTGCCTGATTGATCTGATCAAACTGGCCCGCGGTCAGGTGCCCATCCTCGGTATCTGCCTCGGCCATCAGGCTCTGTGCGAAGCCTACGGCGGCACCGTCGGCGCGGCGGGCGAGATCGTCCACGGCAAGCGTTCCCTGATTGAACACAACGGCCACGGCGCCTTCGCCGGTCTGCCGAGCCCGCTGCCGGTAGCCCGTTACCACTCGCTGGTCGCTACCTATGTACCGGAAGAGCTGACGGTGATTGCCCACTATCAGGGGATGCCCATGGCCATCGAGCAGCAGGATGAGCGGGTGCTGGGCTTCCAGTTCCACCCGGAATCCATCATGACCTCGGAAGGGGCCCGTCTGCTGACTCAGGCGCTCGCCCATATCACCCGTCCAGAAAGCATTTTTTCGACACGCGGCGCGCGGTAAGGAAGACCCTATGCATCATCATCTCAACACCCTCTATCAGGGTCAGTCTCTGAGCCGTGAAAGTACCCGCGACGCCTTCGGTCAGGTGGTTCGTGGCGAAGTGGATCCCATCGTGCTCGCAAGCCTGCTGACTGCCCTCAAGATCAAGGGAGAGACCCCGGAGGAGATCGCCGGCGCCGCCGAGGCTCTCTTGGCAGAAGCGCGCGACTTCCCGCGTCCGGATTACGAGTTTTGCGACATCGTCGGCACCGGGGGCGATGGCCTCAACACCATCAACGTCTCCACCACCTCGGCGCTGGTCGCTGCCGCCTGCGGCCTGAAAGTGGCCAAGCACGGCAACCGTTCGGTCTCGAGCAAGTCGGGTTCGAGCGATCTGCTGGACAAAATGGGCATCAAGCTCGACATGAGCCCGGCGCAGGCGCGCCGCTGTCTGGACGAGCTCGGCATCTGCTTCCTGTTCGCCCCCCAGTATCACGCCGGCGTGCGCCACGCCATGCCGGTGCGCCAAGCCCTCAAGACCCGCACCCTGTTCAACGTGCTGGGGCCGCTTATCAACCCCGCTCGCCCCACCTATCAGCTGATGGGGGTCTATGCCCCCGAGCTGGTGCGTCCCATCGCAGAAACCCTGCTGGCACTGGGGCTGAAAACCGGTATGGTGGTTCACGGCGCCGGGCTCGACGAGATTGCCATCCACGGCCCGACCCAGGTGGCCCAGATCCGTGACGGCGAGATCCGTGAATTTATGATCACCCCGGCTGACTTTGGCCTGGAGACCTATCCGGTCAGCGCCATTCAGGGTGGGGAACCGGAAGAGAACCGCGCCATCACCGCCGCCATTCTGGAAGGGCGTGGTACCCCGGCCCACAACGCCGCCATCGCCGCCAACGTGGCGCCACTGCTGCTGATGGCGGGCAAGGCGACCGATCTCAAGAGCGCGGCGGCCGAGGTGCTGGCGGTGCTGGCGAGCGGCAAGGCAGCGGAGCTCGCCGCCCGGCTCGCCACTTTGAGCCATCAGGAAGCGGGCCATCAGGAGGCATGATGTCAGCCACCACATTGCACAGCAGTCATTCAGAACGCCCACAGGGCAAGAGCCAGTTTCGCAAGGATAACGAGATGTCAGACCTTATTGCCCCCCATGCATTTCTGAACATGGCCTCCATCAGCCAGACCATTCTCGGCAAGATCGTGGCGGCCAAACAGGAGTGGGTTGCCGCCCGCAAGCTGGCCCAACCGCTGGCGAGCTTCCAGAGCGCGCTGACCCCAAGCGATCGGGATTTCGTCGGGGCGCTCAAGGCGGGCTCCACCCGCTTTATTCTGGAGTGCAAGAAGGCCTCCCCCTCCAAGGGGTTGATCCGCGACGATTTCAGCCCGGAGGACATCGCCGACATCTATGGCAAATACGCCACCGCCATCTCGGTGCTGACCGACGAGAAGTTCTTTCAGGGGGATTTTGCCTTCCTGCCGCGGGTGCGCAGCCGCGTATCGCAGCCGGTGCTCTGCAAGGATTTCATGATTGACCCCTATCAGGTCTATCTGGCCCGCCACTATCAGGCTGACGCCATCCTGCTGATGCTCTCGGTGCTCACCGACGAAGGCTATCGCGTCCTGTTCGCGGTCGCCAAAGAGCTGGGCCTTGGCGTACTCACCGAGGTGAGCAACGAAGAGGAGCTGACCCGGGCCATCGCGTTGGGCGCACCGGTCATTGGCATCAACAACCGGGATCTGCGCGACTTGAGCGTCGATCTCAACCGCACCAAACAGCTGGCTAAAGATATTCCGAGCGATCGGGTGGTGATCAGCGAATCCGGCATCAATCACCGCACTCAGGTGGCAGATCTGCGCCACCACGCCAAGGGCTTTCTGGTGGGCTCGTCATTGATGGCCGAGCCGGATCTGGAAGCGGCTGTACGCAAGCTGATACTGGGCCAGAACAAGGTGTGCGGTCTCACCCGCGCCGAGGATGCCGCCGCCGCCCATCAGGCGGGCGCGGTGTTTGGCGGTCTGATTTTTGTGGCCAAAAGCCCGCGCTATGTGGACATCCCCGCCGCCCGCGCCGTGATGGCGGGTGCACCGCTCTCCTATGTCGGGGTATTTCGCAACGCCCAGCCCGCCACCATCGCCAAGACGGTGGATGCGCTGGGGCTAGCCGCGGTACAGCTGCACGGCGATGAAGATGCCGCCTATATCGGCACCCTGCGCCCACTGCTGCCGACTGGCTGCCAGATCTGGAAGGCCGTAGGCGTCTCTCTCGGCAAAGAAAGCGGCGAACCGCTGCCCGCCCTCGACTATCCGGCCGATCGCCTGCTGCTGGATACGAAAGTAGGCAGCCAGAGCGGTGGCACCGGTCAGGCGTTCGACTGGGCCCTGCTGGCAGATCTCGATAAAGCCAAGCTGATGCTGGCGGGCGGCCTTAATCCCGACAACGCCCTGCAAGCGGCACAAGTGGGCTGCCTCGGCCTTGATTTCAACTCCGGGGTGGAGAGTGCCCCGGGCCAGAAGGATGCGCACAAGATTGCAGCCGCCTTCGGCGCACTGCGCAACCTGTAACGCAACCCTTTTTGACGTTTCGATTTAGCTAATACAAGGAAGAAGCCATGACCCTGCTCAACCCGTTTTTCGGTGAATTTGGCGGTATGTATGTACCCCAAATCCTTATCCCGGCCCTGCTCCAGCTGGAGAAAGCCTTCGTCGATGCCAAGGATGACCCGGCCTTTATCGCCGAGTTTCAGTCCCTGCTGACCGAGTATGCCGGTCGCCCGACCCCGCTCACCCTCACCCGCAATCTGACCAAGGGCACCAAGACCCGCCTCTATCTCAAGCGTGAAGATCTGCTGCACGGCGGCGCCCACAAGACCAACCAGGTGCTGGGTCAGGCGCTGCTGGCCAAGCGGATGGGCAAGAGCGAGATCATCGCCGAGACCGGTGCCGGTCAGCACGGTGTGGCCACTGCGCTGGCCTGCGCCCTGCTCGGTCTCAAGTGCCGGGTCTATATGGGCGCCAAGGATTGCGAGCGCCAGAAACCGAACGTATTTCGCATGAAGCTGATGGGCGCCACCGTCATTCCGGTGCACTCCGGCTCCAGCACCCTGAAAGATGCCTGCAACGAGGCGCTGCGCGACTGGGCTGCCAACTACGAGTCGGCCCACTACCTGCTCGGCACCGCCGCAGGCCCGCACCCCTTCCCCACTATCGTGCGGGAGTTCCAGAAGATGATCGGCGAAGAGGCCAAGGCCCAGTGCTTCGAGAAGGAAGAGCGACTGCCCGATGCGGTGATCGCCTGCGTCGGCGGTGGGTCGAACGCCATCGGCATGTTTGCCGACTTTATCGATGAGCCGTCGGTGCGCCTCATCGGCGTCGAGCCGGGCGGTCACGGCATCGAGAGTGGCGAGCACGGTGCGCCGCTCGGTCACGGCAGCAAGGGGGTCTTCTTTGGCATGCACTCCTACCTGATGCAGGACACTCAGGGTCAGATCCAGGAGTCCTACTCCGTCTCGGCGGGGCTCGATTTCCCCTCCGTCGGCCCGCAGCACGCCCATCTGGCCGCCATCGGCCGCGCCGAGTACCCCTCGGTGACCGACAAGGAGGCGCTGGACGCCTTCCAGGAGCTGGCCAAATCCGAAGGCATCATCCCGGCGCTGGAGTCCTCCCACGCGCTGGCCCACGCCCTCAAGATGGCCCGCAGTGAACCGGAAAAAGAGCAGGTGCTCATCGTCAACCTCTCCGGCCGTGGCGACAAAGATATCTTCACCGTTGCCGATATTTTCGAGAAAGAAGGAACCTTGTCATGAACCGTTACGCACAACTCTTCTCCCGTCTGGATGAAGCCAATCAGGGCGCCTTTGTGCCGTTCGTGATGCTGGGTGACCCCACCCCCGAATTGTCGCAGGCCATCGTCGATGCGCTGGTCGCAGGGGGCGCCGATGCCCTCGAGCTCGGCATTCCCTTCTCCGATCCGGTAGCGGACGGCCCCACCATTCAGGGCGCCGCCCTGCGCGCGTTTGCCAGCCACACCACCCCGGACGACTGCTTCGAGCTGCTTGGCCGCATCCGCGCCAAGTACCCGCAGCTGCCCATTGGCCTCTTGGTCTACGCCAACCTGGTCTATGTGCGCAAAATTGACGGCTTCTACGAGAAGTGCCAGCAGGCGGGCGTGGACTCGGTGCTGGTTGCCGACGTGCCGGTGCAGATGTGCGCCCCCTACAAGGCGGCCGCCGACAAGTTCGGCATCGACAGCATCTTTATCGCCCCGCCCAATGGCGACGCAGAGACCCTGAAACAGGTGGCGGAGCTCGGCAATGGTTACACCTATCTGGTGAGCCGCGCCGGCGTCACCGGTGCCGAGACCAAGGCCGGCATGCCGGTGGAAGGGCTGATCAATACCCTGCGCGAGTTCAACGCCCCCCCCGCCCTGCTCGGCTTTGGCATCAGCGAACCGGCTCAGGTGCGTGAGGCCATCGCCGCTGGCGCCGCCGGTGCCATCTCCGGCTCCGCCGTGGTGAAGATCATCGAAACCCACCACCAGAACCCGGAGCATATGCTGACCCGTCTGAAAGAGTTTGTGGAAGGGATGAAGGCCGCGACCCTGCGCTAAGCGTTCAGTCAAACGCCCACCCCCATGACAAGCAAGGGAGCCCAAGCGGGCTCCCTTTTGTTATCCACCATCCCTGGTTGGTGCCACCCTTGTAGGTCTGATTAGCGAAGCGTAATCAGACGTTCGCGGAATTGATGCTGATGCTATGGCGCGGCTTCGCCACGCAGGACACGAGGGCGCCGCCCTCGACGGGGTTTCGCCCGCCCTTCGGGCTCGGGCGAGTGACTTTGGAAAGACCCGCTCTCTTTAGCAAATCACACCAAAGGTCTTCTCCCCGCTTATTCGCCCGACTGACGTCGGGTACCTTCGGCTCAGCGAATCAGAGGGGGGATCAAAACCGTGCCCGCCTGAGGCTACCGTGCAACAGTGAACAAGCCCCCTCTCCCCTTGGGAGAGGGTTGGGGTGAGGGGAAGCTACGGCAACCGAATTTGCTCAAATTAAATACTGCTGATGGCTAATTTATTGATCCAACACAGATTCCCGCCAACACCCGCTTCTCAACGCTCCCCCCTCCCCCTTAAGATAGCCAAACGACAATCCCTCTCTCGGGAGTGCACCATGGCTGCGATTGTTGCTATCTCGCAGGTTAAAAGCAGCGAACTGGGAGCTGTCACTCAGGGGCGGTAGCGTGGTTTTTTTGTAGGTTGACGCAACGTGTAGCAAAGCCCAACAGGCGAGTATTATTGCGCCAACCAGTTCGGGGTAAACAAGGATGTGGCAGACCCGTAAACCAGATCTACAGATATATTCGCGGTAAACGTTGGGCTTCACTTCGTGAAGCATCAACCTACGATTTTTAGCCCAACATACGAGATATCAGGGCAGAGAAGAGTTATATGGAAGGCTCTGCTATTGGATTAGTGCAGCCATTTCTCAAATTACAGTTATAAACTCAAGAGGATTTATGAGTATTTCAGATAAGTTTTCTACTTTTTGTAGTTCATTACGAATGTCAGATGAAACGGTTGATGACATTCGTTATAGATATAAAAGAATAACAAAACAGCTAAATATGGATTTTTGGGATAGTAGTTCAGATACAAATAATAGCCTGTATGTTGGTTCATATGGCAGAGGTACAGCAATACACGTCAGTGATATTGATGTTATTTTTAAATTACCTTATGGAAAATACACTCAATACAATGCTTATCAAGGGAATGGACAATCAGCACTACTGCAAGAAGTTAAAGCATCTATTCAAAAGACATATCACTCATATATGAGAGCTGATGGTCAAGTAATAAAAATAGATTTTACCGATGGTATCTGTTTCGAGATTGTTCCAGCATTTATCAACACTGATGATAGTTATACGTACCCAGACACAAATAATGGCGGCTCATGGAAAACTACCGATCCAAAAGCCGAAATTGATGAAATGAATACAGCAAATAAAAATTGGAATAAGAATTTAAAAAGACTCGCTAGAATGGCAAGAGCATGGAAAGACCAATGGGACGTACCAATCGGCGGGTTATTGATAGACACTTTGGCCTACAGATTTCTTTCTAATTGGGAATACAAAGACAAATCCTTCGTTTATTATGATTGGATGACCAGAGATTTTTTAAAATTTTTAAGTGAACAGAATGAAGAACAAGAGTATTGGCTAGCACCAGGCAGTTTAAAATATGTATGGAGAAAGGGAAAGTTCGAATATAAAGCCAAACAATGCTACAATATAGCGATTAAAGCTATTGAGTATGAAGCCAACAACCAGGAATATTCAGCTAATAAAAAATGGCGTGAGATATATGGAACAAAATTCCCAAATTGAAATTTTAGAAGCTCAAATCAGAGAGTGTTATGGTCGCGCAGTTTGGACACATAAAACTCAAGAGAAATGTGCGGACTTACTTTTAAAAAAACAAGATAGAATTAAATTCTGGCAGATTATTTTATCTGCTATAACTACATCTGGAATTATGGTCTCTGTCTTTGGTGACAGTAAGACAATTGGTATTATTTCTGTAATCATTTCTTTAATCCTAACAATAATCAACGCCTATGTTAAGAATTATGACCTAGGTGGCTTAGCACAAAAGCATTCTGTCGCCGCTGCCTCCATCTGGAATATAAGAGAAAACTATTTATCTCTTTTGACCGACATTAAATCGAATTCACTTTCCATTGACGAAATAAAAACAACTAGAGACCAGCTACAAGCTGATCTACATAAGATATACAAAGGTGCCCCGAGGACTATTGACAAAGCTTATAATGCAGCATCTAACGCCTTAAAAAATATGGAGGAAATGACTTTCAATGATGAAGAGATAAATAAACTTCTCCCAGCTGCTCTCAGGAAATAAGTAAAAATCAGGCCCCCCATCTTTATAAGCAAAACATTGCATAGCCAGAACACAAAAGATGGGGGGCAGTTTTTGATTTTTTGCTCAGCCACAATATAACCCCTCCCTTTCCAATCCCACCACTACCTCTCCTTTTTCCACACCCGCCACCCCATCAATACCAGCAACAATACAACCCCCGGCAGCCAGACCCAGTAGAGCTCGGAGAGGATCACCGCCTCACCTCGGGCGGTGAGATAGGTCTCCAGCTTGAAGGGGGCGACCCGGATCACCTGCCAGGGGGCGAAGAAACGCTCGTCACGCCACGGCCAGAGCCAGCCAACCCCCTTGCCGCCGGTGGTGAGGGAATCGAGCAGGCTGTGGGAGAGCAGAGAGATCAACAGAAACGACCAGACGGTGGCGGCGCGGGCCCGAAATTGGCGGTGAAACAACATGGCCAGGGTGGGCAAGGCAAAGGCGAACAACAGGGAGTGGGTAAAGCCGCGGTGGCCAAAGACATGGCCGTAGGCGACCCCCAGTTTAAAGGCGAGCACATCGGCATCGGGCAGCATGGCGATGGCAACCCCCGCCAGCAGCAAGCGCGGTGGGATAATCCGGCTGCCAAGCCCCAGTCCAAGGCAGAGAGGTACGGCGGCGTGGGTGACTATGGTGGGCATATCGAAAAGCTCCAAATGAAAACGTGAGCCTACCCTACCCCCGCTCGGTGAAGTGAAGGTGAAGTGCACCCTCTTATGTTGCTTGATTCCTCCCTCGAATCCTTATCCATCAGCCATAAGAGGCGTCACTCAGGAAGTGATGAAAACGGCTGTTGCGCGCGTCCCCAAAGCCGGGGCTGAGCTTCTTTCCTTTGTTTCCTCTGTATTGGCTCGCAGTTAGATAAACGCAGCGCCAATCAGCCTTGGCACGTTAACTTGAAATGTTCATTTAACAGCGGCTGACATACAGAGCGGGATCGTGATAAGTAGTCTCTTCGATTCACATCACAGGGATAGTGGCAGCGATGAATGTACCAAAAAGCGTCATGCGGATTGCGAGCGTTATCAGCCTTTGGTTAATGACAGGGTGCATGGCAGAGGCCGCCTCTGCACAGCCGCAGCAAGAGCCGTATGCGCTGATCTATAACGGGCCTGTTTCTGATGGGGATAGCACGAAGGCGATTGCGGATGTGGTCAGGCAGGTGGGCTTGCCGGTCAGGTATCTCTCCAATATCGAAGCGCTGCCTGCAGAGCTCGATAATGCCAAGGTGTTTATCGTTGGCGGTACAGAGGACGATGTTGAGCCGCTTCTCAACGCCTTCACCGCGGACGCGCGCTCGGCATTAAAAACCTATTTGCTAAGCGGTGGCCGCTACCTCGGGATCTGTGGGGGCGCCTTTGTGGCATCCACCGGCTGGTCTGAGGAGGAGGGCTTTGTGCCGGCGCTGGGCCTTGTCCCTGCCACATCCGATGATTATGACGGCGACTTTAGCGCCAGGATCTTCCCGATCACCTGGCTTGGTGAAGAACGCCAGATGTATTACCAAGCCGGCCCGCAATTTACGCCGGTGCCAAGCCCAGAGCAGGTCAAGGTTATCGCCCATTTTCAAAACCATCAGATTGCCGCGCTGATCAGCTCATACGGCAAAGGCAAGGTGGCCGTTTCCGGGCCACACCCCGAAGCCCCCGAATCGTGGAAAGAGAATGCGGTGGATGGCGACAAGATGGAGTCGAATATTCATCTGGCTGCAGGACTCGTTAACGAGTTGCTCTCCGAAGAGCCCGTCACCCATTCGAAGTAGTCACATCCCTACACCCCTGGATGTGACCCCATTGCTCGGCCCGGAAGTCAGGCCAGCCAATCGGCAGCAATCCATAAAAAAAACCACCGACCGGCAAAAGGTCGGTGGTTTTTTTATCGGTGGTAGATAACGGGTAGCCGATACGAAGCGTTCGCTACCTCAACTTTCGCCCGGGAGCGAGCACTACTCTTCCTGCTCCTCCGGTTGTCTCTCCTCACCCCGTATCTGTAGCAGCTCCTCGACCCTGGCTTGCCACTTGTCGTGGGCCTGTTTGCGCTCCTGCTGCATAAATGCTTCTCGCATGGTGTCGATTTTCTGGTCAAGTGTTTCCATCAGAGTGTCTCCTTGTGTGACCGCGTAAAGACTGGCTGACGGCGCGTTGGCCAACCTGCTCCCCTAATCTGACACCGCTAATGCCGTTACTGCCCAATCAAATAATCGATTGGAAATAGTAAAACCAATCTAAAAATTCTTTTCGTGTTTGTTCCACCACGCCAGCGCAAGGGAAACTGGCCGCTCAGAGCGGGATAATCCGGCACGCGGCCAACACATGATTGAGTGCGGTCTCCCCGTTTGTCAGGGGGATGGGGTGCCATCACCCAATCCGTCCGGTGAGGAGTACCGGCAGATTTGCGGGGTGTTGCTGTGCCCATGATCACACAGTCACAACTATCGCCCTCCTCTCACCGCGCCCCCGCTTTTTATCATCTAGAGTTAGCGGGCAGTCCAAAAGCTGCTGATTTATATACATTCGCCGCCAAGAGGGATCTTTTTTCATGACCGAGCATATCGATCTGCTACCTATCAGCACGGATGATGAGCAGGACGCAGGCAACCGTTACCTCTACTACACCGAAGGGGATCTGGCCCGCATTCTCGCCAATCTGGAACAGCTGCGCCACGCGGTGTTTCCGGCCGCCATCGGAGAGAGTGAAACGGGCGCCACCGTACCCCACAACTTTCCGTCCGTCTGTCTGGTGGGGCTGGGACGCTGCGGCTCCAACATCGCGCAGGATGTGGCCTCGCTGGTCTACAACGCCCGCAGCTTTTATCTCAATGAGTTCAATAGTGAAGAGCAACGAAAGCGGGAGAAGGAGTTTGGCCCGGTGAGCTGGATCCGGCGCAATCTGCGGCTGCCAAACAACGGGGCTCGACCGGTCTTTCTGATCGAGCCCATGGTGATGCTGGGGGATCTGGACAAGGACATCGATGGCCGCATCCGCCACTCCAATCGCAGCGGCGAAGGTGGCTCCTTGCGTGATTACGCCAAGATGCGGGTGATGGACTTGTCGGAGATCCACGCGGGAGGCGCGGGTAACGCCCCTATCCTTGGCCAGTATCTGGCCAAGATCATCCTCAACAAGAGCCCCCACTACTTCGCCAACTCCGAGTGGCAGGCCATTCATACCTATCTGGTGGACTCCTGCGGCATCAAGGCCAACCAGTCCCGCCTCTATTTCTACATCTTCAGTGCCGGGGGCGGTACCGGCTCCGGCATGGCCTCCGAGTTCGGGCTGGCCCAGCAGTACTCCTACATGAGCAAGACCTTTTCACCCCCGTCAGAAGAGGAGGAGCACCTCTCCCTCGGGGAGCACTTCATGTTCGATCCCATCTTCACCAGCGGCATCTGCATCCTGCCCAATATCTGTGATCGGGGTATCGAGATCTCGGAAGCGTTGCACATCAACGCGGGGCGTTTGCTGTGCAAGTATCTGGCCGAGGAGTGGGACTTCTCCTATCACTTCGACAACGAGCAGGCTTGCGATGCCAGCATGCTCAAGCGGATCAGGCCCTGGAATGCCATGATGCTGATCTCCAACGACATCATGCGCTACGCCGAAGAGAGCGACGATGGCGAGATCCAGCATGTTGACGTCAACACCATGGAGAAGTACGCCAACCAGTACATCTCCCAGCAGATCTTCAACATCCTCACCGCCCAGGCCGTCACCACCGACTACGACGAGAACTACTTTCGCCGGGCGGGCATCGACATCAGCGAGACCATTCGACTCGATGCCAACGACCTCTTTATGAGTCTGGCGGGGCCGGTGGCGGTGGCGTATGCCGAGTCCATCTCGCCCCCCGGCGGCCTGTTTGACAAGGAGGACGGGCTCAATGTGGACGATCTCTTCACCCGTTCCATCGAGCTGCCCCACTTCAACAAGATGACCCAGGCCATCGAGGGGATCAGTCTGCTGCCCATCGAGGCGGGCAACTATCGGGAGTATCTGGACGACTATGTGAAAAGTGGCCATGACCCGGCCCACCTCAACGAGCTGCACTTCTTCAAGAACTGCTCCTCTGTGGTGTCGATCATCTCCCTGCCCAAGGAGTACAAGCTCTCCTATATGGATCTCAACCGGCTCAAGTCTCACCTCAACGGGCTCTTCCCCAATACCACCCTCAAGCGGTATGCGCTGGTCATCGGGGCGTCGGCCAACATCTCCCTCACCACCCTGATCGTCAAGAGCCCCTGCCTGAGCGATGACTTCCTGACCCTGATCGTGGCCTTTATCAAGCGCTGCTTTGCCAAGGATCACTATCGCTTCGATGAGCATCTGGACAAGGCGGTGATCGAGATGATCTGCAATGAGGAGTGGAACGATACGCTGCTCGACAGCATGCTCAACGAGTTCGAGAACCCGGCCAAGATCCTCGATACCAACTGGTACGCCATCAAGCCCATGTATGAGAAGAAATATCGGGAGCTTATCCGCGAGAAGGAGAAGTTCGTCTCCATCAACGATATTCGCCTCAGTCGCGAATCGGTGAAAAAGGCGCTGCTCTATCTGCGGGAGATCTATCGCCACCGGGTCAGCAAGACCCGGATCCTCTCCCTCAACCCACGGCTGGGGGAAGCGAACACTCGCTAGCACCCAGCCCATAAAGCAAAGCGCCCGCCCCACATGGGGCGGGCGCTTTTTTACTGGCGCAGCCTGGCTTTATCTCATCAGAGGGAGACAAAGATCCCGGCCAGGGTGGCGCTCATCAGGTTGGCCAGGGTCGCCGCCAACACTGCCTTGAAGCCCATATTGGCCACATCGTGACGGCGCTCCGGCGCCATGGTGCCGATGGAGCCGAGCTGCACCGCAATGGAGCCCAGATTGGCAAAACCGCACAATGCGAAGGTGATGATGATCTGGGTGTGTGCGCTCAGACCCTCCTTGATGTTGGCAAAGTCCAGATAGGCGACAAACTCGTTCATGATCACCTTCTGACCAATCAGGGAGCCTGCCGCCATCATCTCACTGGCGGGCACGCCAATCAGCCAGGCCACCGGAGCAAACAGATAGCCCAGCAGCTGCTGCAGGGAGAGATCGGCCCAGCCGAACCACTCGCCGACAGTGGTGAGACCGGCGTTGATCATGGTGATGACGCTGACAAAGGCTAGCAGGATAGTGCCGATGGCCACGGCGATCTTCATGCCGCCCATGGCGCCACCCGCCAGTGCGTCGATGGCGTTGCTGTAGTCGCTCTTGTCGAGGGTGATCTCGGTCTGATCACTCACCTGCTGCTGCTCCGGCACCAGCAGTTTGGCCATCAGCAGGCCACCCGGCGCCGCCATAAAGGAGGCGGCGATGAGGTATTTCAAATCCACACCCAGACCGGCGTAACCACCCAGCACCGAGCCCGCCACCGAGGCCATGCCGCAGGTCATCACCGCAAAGAGTTCGGAGCGGGTCATACCGGCGAGGAAGGGACGAATAAGCAGCGGCGACTCCCCTTGCGAGAGGAAGATATTGCCGGTGGCCACCAGGGATTCGGCGCGGCTGGTGCCGAGCAGGCGGTGCACGGCGCCGCCCAGTACCCGGATCACCCACTGCATGATGCCGAAGTGGTAGAGCACGGCGATCAGCGCGCTGATAAAAATCACCAGCGGCAGCACCCGCACGGCGAAGATAAAACCGTTGCTGGCGAGATCGCCAAACACGAAACGGATGCCGCTGTCGGCAAAGCCGAGCAGGGCGGAGACGCCATTGCTCATGGCTCCGAGCATGATTTGTCCGGGGGGAAAATAGAGCACCAGCGCAGCAAAACCGGTTTGCAGGGCGAGCGCACCCAGCACGGTTCGCCAGCGGATGGCTCGGCGGTTTTCACTCGCCAGCCAGGCGATAAACATCAGGGCCAGCATACCGACCAGACTCAATAACAGTGTCATCTTGCACCTATGAAGAGAGGAGTTTCATATGGCAAGTCTGCAGACAGGCGTCGCGGGCGATCCGGCGGGAGAGGTGCCGACCCACGCGACACGCAGACCACAAACCTACAGGTTAGTGGCGGGTCCCATCCTGGGGTCATTCACGTTCCGGGTGACAGCATGTATCGGGTGACGCCAGCGCCGTCGCAGGGGGAGATGCGGCCGGGTGGCAGGTCGGGCGGCGATGGTACAGTGATCATCGTCACAGAAAAAGCGGTAAAACGATTGGCCGGAGTAACTTTTTCAACTTGTTCACAGAACGAAACAGGGCCAGCGTGAAGCTGGCCCTGTTTCAATCCGTACTTGAGCGTTCAGATGATTACTTGAGGCGCTTGCCGCTCGCATCCACCACCTGCTCGCCATCCTCCTTGGCGAAGGCCCCTTTTTGCTGATCGGGCAGAATATCGAGCACCACTTCCGACGGACGGCACAGCTTGGTGCCAAGCGGCGTGACCACGATAGGCCGGTTGATGAGGATGGGGTGGGCCAGCATGGCATCGATCAGTTCATCATCGCTGAAACGATCTTCCGCCAGCCCAAGCGCCTCGTAAGGCGGCACGTTCTTGCGCAGCAGATCGCGCACCGGCATGGCCATGGCAGCGATCAGCGCCACCAGCTGGTCACGGGAGGGGGGCGTCTCCAGATAGTGGATGACAGTGGGTTCCACGCCGCTGTTGCGGATCAGCTCCAGGGTGTTGCGGGAGGTACCACACTCCGGGTTGTGATAGATGGTGATTGCACTCATTTGCGTGTCTCTCATTAATCAAGTGAATAGAAAATGGATAGCATCAGTTCGCGGCCAGCTGTTAGCGGCCATCAGTTAACGGCTCAGCCCCGCTTCGTACCAGGGTTTGCTGGCGTTAACCACCCGCACCACCAGCAGCATGACCGGCACCTCGATCAGCACGCCAACCACGGTGGCGAGCGCCGCGCCGGAGTGAAAGCCGAACAGGCTGATGGCGGCGGCCACCGCCAGCTCGAAGAAGTTGGAGGCGCCGATCAGGGCGGAAGGACAGGCAACCGAGTGCTTCTCCCCCACCTTGCGGTTGAGCCAGTAAGCCAGCCCGGAGTTGAATAGCACCTGGATCAGAATGGGCACCGCCAACAGGGCGATAACCAGCGGCTGCTCAATGATGGCGTTGCCCTGAAAGGCAAACAGCAGCACCAGAGTGAGCAGCAGGGCCGCCACCGACCAGGGCTGGATGCGGGTCATGACGCCGTCAAAATGGGCCTCTCCCTTTTTCAGCAAAGCCTTGCGCAGCAGCTGGGCGATGATGACCGGAATGACGATATAGAGCACCACCGAAGTGAGCAGGGTATCCCACGGCACTATGATGCTGGAGACCCCGAGCAGCAGCGCCACCAGCGGTGCGAAGGCAAACACCATGATGAGGTCGTTCACCGCCACCTGCGACAGGGTGAAGTAGGGATCGCCGTTGGTGAGGCGACTCCAGACAAACACCATGGCGGTGCAGGGGGCCGCCGCCAGCAGGATCAGCCCCGCTACGTAACTGTCGAGTTGATCCGCCGGCAGCCAGTCGGCAAACAGCACACGGATAAAGAGCCAGCCGAGGAAGGCCATGGAGAAGGGCTTGACCAGCCAGTTGATAAAGAGGGTGACCCCAATGCCCTTCATGTGGCCCTTCACCTGATGCAGGGCGCCAAAGTCGATCTTGAGCAGCATGGGGATGATCATCACCCAGATCAGCAGCCCCACCGGCAGGTTGACCTTGGCCACCTCCATGGCGCCGATCGCCTTGAAGAGATCCGGCAACCCCTGCCCGAGCCCAATCCCCACCAGAATGCAGAGGGCGACCCAGGCGGTCAGATAACGTTCAAAAAAGCCGATGGCAGGCACGGCCTTGGCATCACATGTTGCAGACATCACAGCTCCCGATGCGGCGCAATTTCGCATCTTCTATTGGTTCAAAACACGGGTTTATAACAAGTAACGGCATATTCAAGCCGCCCCGGCAGCAGGCCGGGGCGGCGACTCAATGGTGCTGGCAGAGGCGGCGCAGGGCATCCGGCCCCACCGGCTCCTCGGCGAGCAGCGGCACCACGGCGAAGCGGCTGGCATGTTGCTGCTCGACCGCCTCGATATGGGGCAACTGGCGCTCGGCCCGCTGTTGCAGCAGCGGCGAGCTGACCGCGGCTTGCTGCAAGCTGTGGTTGATGAGCCAGCCCCAGGGCTCGATGCCGGCCCGGCGCAAATCGGATTGCAGATTGGCCGCCTCCTGCACTGGCGTCGGCTCGGGCAGCGTCACAATCAACACCTTGGTCTGTTTGGGGTCCTGCAACTGCATCATGGGGGTGGTGAAGTGCAGCCCCTTGTTTCCCATCTGGCGAGCGATCTCCCTGTGGTAGGCGCCGGTGGCGTCGAGCAGCAGCAGGGTGTGGCCGGTGGGGGCGGTATCCATCACTACGAAGCGCTTGCCCGCCTCGTGAATGATGCGCGAGAAAGCCTGAAACACGGCAATCTCCTCGGTACAGGGGGAGCGCAAGTCCTCCTCCAGCAGTGCCCTCCCCTGCTCGTCCAGGGCCGCTCCCTTGGTGGCCAGCACCTGGGCGCGGTAACGCTCGGTCTCGGCGTGGGGGTCGATGCGGCTCACCTCCAGATGGGGCAGACTAGCTGCCAGCGTCTCGCTCAGGTGCGCGGCGGGATCCGAGGTGGTGAGGTGCACCGGCAAGCCGCGGCTCGCCAGCTCCACTGCCACAGCGGCCGCCAAGGTGGTCTTGCCCACCCCGCCCTTGCCCATCAGCATGATAAGGCCGTGACAATCGGCGGCCAGCTCGTCCACCAGCGAACTCAACTCGGGCTGGGCTTGCTTGACAGTGGACTGTATTGTCGAGAATTGAGCGGCTGTTCCCTCTGATTGCAGCAACAACCGCAAACTGTCGACCCCCACCAGATTGGTGGCCAGCAGCGGGATATGATCCTGCGCCAGCCCTTTTATCCCTTGCGGCATCTGGGCGAGAGCCTGTTGTTCGCGCTGCCAGAGCGCCATTGCCAGCGGATCTGCGGCAATGGCGCCTTCGGGGAAGAGGCCATTGATCACCAGTTGCTGGTTCAACAAGCCGATGGCGGCCAGCTCTTCGTGGGTGCGGGCCACTTCCCGCAGAGTGGATTGTTGGGCCCGCGCCACCAGCACCAACCGGGTGCGAGTGGCATCAGCCAGTGCGGCGACCGCCTCGGCATACTGGCTGCGCTGTTTCTCCAACCCCGCCAGCGGGCCGAGGCAGGAGGCATCCCCCTTGCCCTGCTCCAGAAATTCGCTCCAGGCGCCCGGCAGTTGCAGCAGCCGGATGGTGTGGCCGGTTGGCGCCGTATCAAAGACGATATGGTCATACTCGGCCAGCAGCGTTTGGTCAGTCAGCAGGGCGGTGAATTCGTCAAAGGCGGCGATCTCGGTGGTGCAGGCGCCAGAGAGCTGCTCCTCGATGCTGCGCACCACGCTCTCGGGCAACTTGCCGCGCACCGGCCCGACGATCCGCTCCCGATAGGCTTTGGCCGCCGCAGGGGGATCTATCTCCAGCGCCGACAAACCGGGCACAGCGGCGATGGTGGTGACGCGATTGCCGATCTCGGTGGCAAACACCTGCCCCACGTTGGAGGCAGGATCTGTGCTCACCAGCAGCACCCGCTTGCCAATATCACAGAGAGCCACCGCACTGGCGCAGGCCAGCGAGGTCTTGCCCACCCCGCCCTTGCCGGTGAAAAAGAGAAACGGCGGTGGATTGGTCAGAAAATGGTACATAGCCTCTCCCGAATGGTGCGTCGCGACTCAGCAGCAACCACTGCCGGAGCAGCAGCCGCCCTTGACGATCCCCTTGATGGCCGCTTGCGGCGCAGGCAACCCGGCATAACGGGCCAGCTCGCTGCGGTTCGGGTAACGGCCGGTCAACACCACCTGTCCCTCCACCAGCACCAGCGGCAACCCCTCCTCCCCGGCGTGGGTCAGAAAAGCGCTGACGGCAGGAGTCTCGGCAAACTGCATTGGCTGCTGGGCCAGATTGAAACGCTCGATGGCCACCCCCTGCTCCTTGGCCCAGGCAAGGTCGGCAGCGAAGGTGACCAGTGCCTGATCAACCTCGGTACCGCAGACACCGCTGGAGCAGCAGAGGGCGGGATCAAAAATCTGAATGGAGGACATGGCATTACTCCTTGTTGCAGCAGGGCTGCGCAGGCAGAACATGGGGGGAGCAGGCTGACTCGGCACGCATCACGCCGCACGCCTCGGGATGACCGGCGCAGCACTCCTCGGTAAGGTAGGCGATCACATCCAGCATCAGGGGAATATTGGCGCGGTAGCGCAGAAAGCGCCCCTCCTGCTCCACCGACAGCAGACCGGTGTTGAGCATCGCCTTGAGGTGAAACGAGAGGGTATTGGGGGCAATATCGAGCTCGCTGGCCAGTTCACCGGCGACCCGCCCCTCCAGCCCGGCCTTCACCAGCAGCCGCCATACATCGAGCCGAATGCCGGATGCCAGCGATTCAAAGACCTTGGTGGCCATCTCTTTGTTCATCTTCACTCCCCTTGGTGCGACCTTTCATTTCAACTATACAAGAATTATTGAAATGATCAAGATACGTACTGAAACGAAGATCCGAAGTGCTGGCATCAAACCGGGCAGAAAGGGGGCGACGAGTGAACAACCGTTGAGGACGACCACACAGGGCTCATCGCAGATAAACAGACGCCCTCCAGAGGGAGGGCGTATCAGAGCGTTTGACCGGCAGCACAGTCAGCGCTGTCGGGGCAATCAGACAAAGGCGTGCCTTATTTGGCAGCTGGCACCGCGTTGAAGGTGAGCAGGGCCGCCTTGTTGGCATCGCTCAGAGTCAGCTGGTTGCCGTTGATGGAGTAGGTTGCCACCTTCTCCAGCTTTTGCAGGAACTCGGTCTCTTTGTTCATGGCGTCGCCGATGCACATCATGCGAGTGGAGCCCATGGCGCCCAGCGTCAAGACACCGTCACCCTGCTTGGTGATACCGCCAAAATAGCGGTTACAGCCACCCTTGCCCGCCACCTTGCCGTCGACCACTTGCAGGGTGAAGGTATCGCCGGTGGCGCCTTGCAGCTGCCAGCTGGATGCTTGCAGTTGAGCCATGCTGGAACCTGTTGCCATTGCGCAGCCTCCCAGTGCCAGCGCGGCCAGCAGAGTCAGTTTCTTGTTCATGGATTCACCTCTTAATGATTAGAGCCATCAATACGGCAGCCTGTTTAACATGGCTGGCGCCCATGCCAAAGGATTTTATTGTGATCTCCCTTCACTTTACTACCAGCTGGCATGTGCCATGCTTAGGCTCAGTTCCGGACCCAGGGAGGGGAAACGAATGGTCAAATCGCTCATCATCACACTGCTTGCAACCTGCGCCAGCATGGCCGCACAGGCCGCCGACTGGGCAGTGGTTCAGCCGCAATCCAATCCGTCTCTCTATGTCAAAAGTTACTCGGGTGTGCTGCTCAATGGCCATAGCCATCACAGCGACAGTTTTGATCTCTGGCTGGTCAATAGCGGCTATCAATATCCGGTGGTGGATGATGTGACCCTCTTTATGGAAGCGGGCCCGGCGGTGGCGGATCAGAATCGCACATCAGGTTTCAATATGAGTTCGGGGGTACGCTACCAGCTCTCTCCGGCATTCAATATCGGCAGCCAGATCAAACATCTCGATCTCAACAAGGCCAGCACCCTGCTGGAGCTCAACTCCAGCCTGCTGCTGACCCCCAGACTCTCCCTCACCGCCAACTACGGGGTCAGCGCCATCACTGCCGATCAGGCACTGAGTCTGGGGGTCGGCTTCAATTTCTGATGATCACAACAGCGGAGTGGCGCTCACCACCACGCCGTTGCGATCCGCATAGACATAATCCCCTTCGTGGATGGTCACACCGGCAAAGCTGACCACAGCCCCCAGCTCTCCCAATCCTCGCTTCTCGGTCTTGACCGGACAGGCCGCCAGCGCCTTGACCCCGAGTGCCAATGTCGCCAGGGTGCCCACATCCCGGGCCGCACCGTGGATCAGGATCCCCTCCCACCCCTGCTCCACCGCCTTGACCGCCAGTTGATCGCCAAGCAGCGCACGGCGCAGCGAGCCGCCGCCGTCGATCACCATCACCTTGCCGTGACCGGGGCGGGTCACCAGATCCCGCACCAGACTGTTGTCTTCATAACAGGAGAGCGTTACGGCGCGACCATAGAAGATGGCCTTGCCGCCAAAATCCTGAAACACCGGGTCGGCCACTTGCAGCAAGTCGCCGTGTTGATCGCAGAGGTCGGGCAGGAGATCCAGCATGATTTGATTCCTTTCAGATGCATGAAGGTGTTCATTCTTTCATCAGGCAAGGTTTCTGGCAATCCAGAAGGATTCAATATTGCCCAGACAAACTGCTGATTTATCCGTCAATACAGGTGTCAGCCAGAGCTGGCCATCCTCCACCCAGTAGATGGCGTTCTGGCCAAAACGGGCAGCCAGCTGACGGGCTTGTGGCAGGGATAGCGCCACCGCCAGCGATGACTCCTGCCAGCGTTCGTCCGGGTCAGATCCCCAAAACGGCCCCACCACGGGCACCTGCAAATCCACGGTCAGATGGCACCACAGCGCCCGTTCCCGCCGCATATTGCGTCGTTGTGTGGCCCACTGGCTGGCCGGATTCCAGGCTGTGATGATGGCAAAAGCAGACCACTCTGGTGGTTCAAATGGCGCGATAAAGCAGATTTTCTTGTAGTTTTCCCACAAATTCATGTCAATCACATGTTACATTCCATTACATTTTGTAGGGGCGAAAACCCGGTTCAGGCCAAGTATGATGCTGCTGTACCAGGGTTTGACCTATATCAAATCAGAGTTAAAAAGTTGCTATCTGACGGCAAAGAGTGTTGTTATGCTCCTGTTAACTGATAAAATGCGGCCACTTTCGTAATGGACGACCTTTCCAGGCTCT
The DNA here is from genome assembly GCF_051948815.1 of Aeromonas sp. Lyrl_2. NCBI lineage: Bacteria > Pseudomonadati > Pseudomonadota > Gammaproteobacteria > Aeromonadales > Aeromonadaceae > Aeromonas > Aeromonas sp. Lyrl_2. Next base: position 160,378 of record NZ_JAYJLJ010000002.1, on the reverse strand, counting down.
GCTCGACCAGACTTGTCGGGAACCTATAAGTGGCACAGGGATACTTGCCGGTACTGATGCCTAATTCGCGATATTCCGACCTGACTCTCATACCCAGGATGACGTAATAAATTTTCAGGATCAGTCAGGAAATCGGTTTGAAACGCCAAAGAGTGTTAAATTTAAGATAATTAACTGATAAGAATCTGGGAATACTCATGCAAACACCACACATTCTGATCGTCGAAGACGAGCTGGTCACACGCAATACCCTGAAAAGCATTTTTGAAGCCGAAGGCTACATCGTGCTCGAAGCCAACAACGGCGACGAAATGCATCAAGCCCTCACTTCCCACACCATCAATCTGGTGATCATGGACATCAACCTGCCGGGCAAGAACGGCCTGCTGCTGGCCCGTGAGCTGCGTGAGAACGACAACATCGCCCTGATGTTCCTGACCGGTCGTGACAACGAAGTGGACAAGATCCTGGGTCTGGAGATCGGCGCCGATGATTACATCACCAAGCCGTTCAACCCGCGCGAGCTGACCATCCGTGCCCGCAACCTGCTGAGCCGCACCATGAACGTGGCTGCCGGTGGCGAAGAGAAAAAGCTGGTTGAACGTTATCTGTTCAACGGCTGGGCGCTGGATATCAACAGCCGCGCACTGGTCAGCCCGACTGGCGACATGTTCAAGCTGCCGCGCTCCGAGTTCCGCGCCATGCTGCACTTCTGCGAAAACCCGGGCCAGATCCAGACCCGTGCCGAGCTGCTGAAGAAGATGACCGGCCGTGAGCTCAAGCCACACGACCGTACCGTTGACGTGACCATCCGTCGCATTCGCAAGCACTTCGAAAGCGTTAACGATACTCCGGAGATCATCGCCACCATCCACGGCGAAGGCTACCGTTTCTGTGGTGAGCTGGAGCAGGAATAAGCTCCCGCGACGCTGTTGATCTGAAAAGGCGCCTTGGGCGCCTTTTCTGTCTCTGCGGCTTGCCTTAAAAGCTGAGAAATGGTGAGCGTGACGTTGAACGCCGCACAAGGCAGATGAAAAACAAAAAGCCCACTCGCAGGAGTGGGCTTTTTGTTTTGAAGCTGGAGCGGGCAGCGGGAATCGAACCCGCATCATCAGCTTGGAAGGCTGAGGTAATAGCCATTATACGATGCCCGCCTGGCATCTGAAATTTGGAGCGGGTGATGGGAATCGAACCCACGTATGCAGCTTGGGAAGCTACCGTTCTACCATTGAACTACACCCGCGTCAGGGCTCCTACTATATGCATTTTGCCGCCGAGCGCAATGGCGCCTTTGCCACTTTTTTCAATAAATCAATCTGTTCGGACAAGGATTGAACAGACGGTTGCTTTTTCAATCAAACATTTTCAACACAGATAATTTACAAGGTTGCCAAGGCCAAACGGCAAGGATAGTCTTGCGCCACTCGACGCGAGGATGGTGGTAATGGATAAAAAAACGCAAAAACGTCTCTATGGCTGGTTGCGCAAGCAATCGAGTCACGGTCGCCGCTGGATCACGATATCCATCGCTTTTGGCCTTGGCCAAGGCATTCTGATGGTGGCGCAAGCCTGGCTGCTGGCGACCCTGTTGCACGGCTTTATCATCGAAGGCTCCGCGCCTGAGCAATCCATCACGCTCTTTATTACCCTGCTGCTGGTGACGCTTGGCAAAGCGGCGCTGGCCTATGGCCGCGAAGTGGCCAGTTTCAAGGCGGGCAGCGCGGTGCGCCAGACCATCCGCCAACTGGTGCTCACACGCTTGAGTCGTCTCGGCCCTGCCTATATCCAGCGCCGCCCGGCCGGTAGCTGGGCCAGCCTGTTGCTGGAACAGATTGAAAACATGCAGGATTTCTTCTCCCGCTATCTGCCGCAGATGGCCATCGCCGTCTTTATTCCGGTGGTCATTCTGGTGGCCGTGTTCCCGGTCAACTGGGCGGCGGGTCTGATCCTGCTGGGCACTGCGCCCCTCATCCCCATCTTTATGATCCTGGTGGGTGTGGGCGCCGCCGATGCCAACCGCCGCAACTTTCAGGCGCTGGCCCGTCTCTCCGGCCACTTCCTCGATCGCCTGAAGGGGCTGCGTACCCTGCAACTCTTTATGCGGACCCAAGCGGAAGGTGACGCCATTCGCGACGCCTCGGAAGACTTTCGCGAGCGCACCATGGAGGTGCTGCGCCTGGCATTTTTGAGCACCGCCGTGCTGGAGTTCTTCGCCGCCATTTCAGTGGCGCTGGTCGCCGTCTACTTCGGCTTCTCTTATATCGACCATCTGAACTTTGGTAGCTATGGGGTAAAGGTCACCCTCTTTACCGGCCTGTTCGTGCTGTTTCTCGCCCCCGAGTTCTATGCCCCTCTACGGGAACTGGGTGCCCACTACCACGCCAAGGCGCAGGCCATTGGCGCCGCCGAACAGCTGCTGGAATTCCTCGAAGCCGAGGTGAGCGAACCGGCCGCAGGCACAGCGCCGTTCCATGCCGACAGCCCGGTCAAGGTAGAAGCCAAAAGGCTTGAAGTGCTCAGCGCCGAAGGCAAGGTGCTGGTCGGCCCCATCGACTTCACTCTGGAGGCCGGTTCGCGCACCGCCCTCATCGGCGTCAGCGGCGCAGGCAAGAGCTCGCTGGTCAACGCCCTGCTCGGCTTTGCCCCCTATCGCGGTGAGCTCAAGGTCAACGGGCAGGAGCTTGCCACCCTCGACATGAGCCAGTGGCGCCTGCAACTGGGCTGGCTCTCGCAAAACCCGCAGCTGTTCCACACTTCCTTGCGTGACAACCTGCTGCTGGCCAAACCAACGGCCAGCGATGCCGAGCTGGAAGATGCCCTGAAACGGGCGCAGGCGTGGGAATTTGCGATGGAGAAGGGGCTCGACTATCCGGTCGGCGATCAGGCAGGCGGCCTCTCGGTCGGTCAGGCCCAACGCCTCGCCCTGGCGCGAACTCTGCTCAAATCAACCCAGCTGATGGTGCTCGATGAACCGACCGCCAGTCTGGATCGCCACTCCGAACGCGCCATCATGACCACCCTCGAGCAGGCGATGGCTGGCCAGACCCTGCTGATGATCACCCACCGCCTCGACCAGCTTACCAAGATGGACAAGATAATGGTGCTGGCCCGCGGCCAGCTGGTGGAGCAAGGCAGCTTCCAGCAACTTAGTTCTGGGCAGGGGCCTTTTGCCCGCCTGCTCTCCCAACGTTCCGGAGGTTCTCTCGATGAGTGATCTGTTGCCGTTTCTGCGCCTCTATCGCCAACACTGGCTCAGCCTCACCATTGGTTTGCTGCTGGCGCTGGTGACCCTGGCCGCTGGCATGGGGCTGCTCTCCCTCTCCGGCTGGTTCCTCTCCGCCGCCGCCGTGGCGGGGATGACAGTTGCGACGACCCATGCCTTTAACTACATGACCCCTGCAGGCGGGGTGCGCTTCTTCTCCATCGTCCGTACCGCCGGTCGCTGGGGTGAGCGGGTGGTGAGCCACGATGCCACCTTCCGGGTGCTGACCCGGTTGCGGGTCTGGTTCTGGCAGAAACTCTCGCCGCTCTCCACCGGTACCCTGGCCGGTTTCCGTCAGGCGGATCTGCTCAACCGACTGGTGGCAGACATCGATGCGATGGACCACGTCTATCTGCGGCTGATCACCCCCATAGGCGCGGCCCTGCTCAGCACAGCCGGACTGGTCTTCTTCCTGTCGTTTTTCGACAGCCGCCTCGCCCTCACCCTGGGTGCCATTCTGCTGTTTGGCATGATTGCACTGCCGCTGGTGTTCTACTTCCTCGGCCGTCGCCCCGGTCAGGCGCTGATTGCGGAAAAATCAACCTTGCGTACCCGGATGGTGGACTATCTGGATGGTCAGGCCGAGCTGCAGATGTTTGCCGCCGCCCCCAAGGCGCTGGTTGAGCTGCAACAAGCCGAACAGGCTCTGCTTGCCGCGCAGGCCCGGATGGCCAAGGTGAGCGGGCTGGCCAACTTCTCGGTGCAACTGCTGAGCGGCTGGACCCTGACTCTGATGCTCTGGCTGGCCGGTCATGGGGTGGCGGGTGCGGCGCCCGACCCCATCACCGCATTGATGGTCTTTGCCACCCTGGCGAGCTTCGAGGCACTGATGCCGCTGGCGGGTGCTTTCCAGCACCTCTCCACCAGCCTCACCTCGGCACGTCGTTTGAACGAGATCCTGCAAGAAGCAAAAGCCCCCGTGTGGGGCGACGAACAGACCCACGTCACCGCTGGCGCCCTGCAGATCAATGACCTCTATTTTGGCTACCCCGGCAACCCCCAGCCGGTGCTGCGTGGCTGCACCCTGCAACTGCACGCCGGTGAGAAGCTGGCGCTGCTGGGCCAGACCGGCTGCGGCAAATCGACCCTGATGGGGCTGCTGACCCGGGAATGGAGCCCGCAGGCTGGCAAGATCCTGCTGGGTGGCAAGCCGCTCACCGACTACAGCGAAGGGGCGCTGCGCGCCTCCATCTCGGTGGTGAGCCAGCGGGTGCACCTGTTTGCCGATACCCTGAGGGGCAACCTAAAACTGGCCGCCCCGACCGCCACTGACGAGCAGCTGATTGCGGTACTGACCCAGGTCGGACTGGCCAATCTGCTGGAAGATGAGGCGGGCCTCGACGCCTGGCTCGGTGACGGTGGCCGCCCCCTCTCCGGTGGCGAGCGTCGCCGTATCGGTATCGCCCGCGCCCTGCTGCACGATGCGCCGCTCTGGCTGCTGGACGAACCGACCGAAGGGCTCGACAGTCAGACCGAACGGGAGATCATGGATCTGCTGTTCAAGCTCGGGGCAGATCGCACCTTGCTGCTCATCTCCCACCGCCTGCTGGGGATGGAGCAGATGGACCGGATTGCCCTGATGGAAGAAGGACAGATCCGCCTCTGCGCCCCTCACAACGAGCTGCTGGCGGATGATTACTACCGCAGCCTCTATCAGCGACTGGCTCCGGTTTGATATCAGCCTGATGGGGGTCACACCCTGACAACCGGGCGCAAAACGGGGCTGGTCGCCGCAGGCGGCTGGCCCCTATAATGTCCCCCTCATTATTCAACAAGATGCCGACATGGAGCGCCTGCGCATTTCTACTGTCCTCATCACCGACACAAGATACGAGACGATGAAACGCCTGATCCTGATGATGCCCCTGATTGCCTCCGGCTGTGCCAACTACGCCTTCAACAGCAATCTGGATAAAGAGAACTTCGACGAATACTTCAAACCCGGTAGCGTGCGCATCTATGAACAGGATGAGCTGGCTGACCTCAACTACCTCTACCTCGGCACCATCGAGGGTGAATCCTGCCAGGCCGATGCCAACCAGCCGGTGCCCAACGCCGGTGAAGCGCGCACCCTGGCTCGCCGCCGCGCGGCCGACATGGGTGGCAACGGCGTCACCATCGACAAGTGCGCCGAGTTCAGCGACACCCCGGGCTGCCTGAAACAGGTGATCTGCTACGGGCAGGCGCTGAAAGTGGCCGAAGAGAAGTAACCCGCTGTCATGGCCCTCGCTATCGTTCGCCTTGGCAGCCCGCGCCTGCCCGATGAGGGGCTGCGGATCGGCACGGTGCGCCGCCCGCCCCGCGGCGTACCCAAGAGCGAATTTGCCAGCCAGCATTGGTACGATGTCTGGTTTCCCAACCTTGCTCCCAGCAGCGAAACCATGAAGCTGGGGCAGGCAGCCGAGACACCCGCCCAGTGGGCGGCGTTTGGCAAACAGTACAAGGCCGAGATGGCGCAACCTGCCGCCAGGCATGATCTGGCGCTACTGGCCGCCCTCTCCCACACCACCAACCTCTCGGTCGGTTGCTACTGCGAGCAGGAGTCCCGCTGCCATCGCACCATTTTGAAAGAGCTGCTGGTAGCCGCGGGGGCCGCCATCCGCTAACTCGGCGAGCAACAGCGATACGATAGGAAATGGAGTCAGCCGATCTTCGGTAGCCATCAGGTACGAATAGACAGAGAGGGCATCCCGCGGGATGCCCTCTCTCGTTGTATTCACACCTGCCGCGCCACGTTCGGCAGCAGCGGCTCGATGCCCCCTCTCTCATTGCAGACTGGGCTCCAGCAACTGCTGCCGCAGCGAAGTCTCCTCGGCCTGAGTCATGGCATGTTCCGCCACCCCGGCGGCAGGCTCGATGGCCAGCCAGTGGGCAAGATCGGCGACGGTCTCCTCCAGCGGCCGGAAATTCAACCCCTTAACGATGGCCGCCTCGGCGCTTATAGAGCCGTAACCGGCAAACTCCGCCTGCGCGCAGGGCAGCAGGGTGGGATAGCTCTGCCAGGGCTCGATTCCGGCTGCCATCAGGGCCGACCAGGGCAGCCACTCGGGCTGGATGGGACGAGCGGGCTGCAACCTAGCGCTCAGCCGCTCCAGCCAGTCACTCAGGGTAATACCGGGTTTGAGCAGGTTGAATATGCCCCCCAACTGCTGCTCGGCCGCACGCAGCACAAACTCGGCACAGTCGCGCACATCGAGATACTGCAAGCGATCCTCGCCACTGCCCGGCAGCAACCAGGGCCCGCCCTGCTGCACCCGCTTAATCCACCAGGCCATGCGACCGGTGGGATCATGGGGGCCGCACAGCACGCCCGGGCGCAGGATGCAAAGCCGCTCGCCCCAGCGGGCGCGATACTCCTGCTCGCACAACACCTTGAGGGGGCCATAGTCAGTGGGCATTTCCCCTTCGGGGATAGGGTGCAACGGCGCAGACTCATCCATCCCGGGCATTGAGAAATCGCGATAGACGCTGATGGTGGAGATAAAGATGAGCCGTGCGCAGCACCCTAGCAAGGCCGCCGAGAGGCTCGCCGCCTGCTCGGGGCGATAGCAGCAGGTGTCGATGACGAGATCCCACTGCAACCCGGCCCCTTGCAGGGCGCTCAGGCTCTTGTCCCTGTCGCCGATGAGCTGCACCAGATCGCGCCAGTCCGGATGCTGGTGCAGGCCACGGTTGAACAGAGTCACTTCATGGCCCCAATCCAGCGCCAGCGCGGTGAGGTGGCGCCCCAAAAAGCCGGTGCCACCGATAATCAGCAGTTTCATCCCTCTCCCTCCCCCTTCGGCGCGAGTGCGCACATTTCATCCTGACACGCCAGTTGCCTCCACCCTACGCAACTTGGCGCGCGGGCACAGCCCCCGACTGGCCGGGATGGGACAGGGATCACGGCAGCGCCGTAGAAATTGGCGTAACGAGGCCAAGCCTGCGTTTTGGGGCCACCTGTGCTAAATTGCCGGGGTTTTCAGTCAGGATCCGCCATGAAGTTCGAAATCGACACCCTCGGGATCATCCGCTCTCCCTACAAGGAGAAGTTCGCCATCCCCCGCCAGCCCGGTCTGGTCAAATCAGCCCGCGCCCGCCTCGAGCTGCTCCCCCCTTACGATCAGCCGGATGTGCTGCGCGGCATCGAGCAGTTCTCCCATCTGTGGCTCAGCTTCGTGTTTCACCAGACCATGGCGCAGGGCTGGCACCCGACGGTGCGCCCGCCGCGCCTTGGCGGCAACGAACGGGTCGGCGTCTTTGCAACTCGCTCCACCTTCCGCCCCAATCCGCTTGGCCTCTCTGTGGCCGAACTGCACGGGGTCGGTCGCGAGCGGGGCAAGCTGTGGCTGGAGCTGGGAGCGGTGGATCTGCTCGATGGCACCCCCATCGTCGATATCAAACCCTACATTCCCTATGCCGACAGCCTGCCGGATGCCTGTGGTGGTTTTGCCCCCGACGCCCCCACCCCGCCGCTGGCGGTGAGCTTCAGTGCCGAGGCCGAGCAGCAGTTGCAACCCTGGCTCAAGGCCCATCCCGAGCTGCGCCAGCTGGTGAGCGAAGTGCTGGCACAAGATCCGCGCCCCGCCTACAAGAAGGGCAAGCCCGATGAGAAGGAGTACGGGGTGCGACTGTTTGACTGCAACGTCCGTTTTCGCATCAGCGAGCCGGATTGCGTGGTGCTGGCCATCGAGCCCGCCTGAACCTGGGCGGGCCGACATCACTGATGCTATTTCACGCCTTCTTCACGTCACAAGGGGCTTAATGAGCCTGTAAATTGTGTGGCATTGATCAGACTATCCACCCGGTTGCCAGTGATACCATGCAGACAGCAGAGGGCATCTCCTCTCTGACTGAGGCCAGCAGCAGGCTATCGATGTATGGCAAGCATGGTAGCTCTGCTATTGCCGCCAAAGGATCTGGCCTCGCCCCGACACGTTTGAGTGCGGGGATGCCACACGGATGTGACAGCACTTCGAAGGAACAAACCTATGCTGATGAACAGTGAACAACGTTATGGCACCCTGAATATCGGGCTGCACTGGCTGACCCTGTGGGCCATGATCGCCGTCTACGCCCTGATCGAATTTCGCGATATCTTCCCCAAGGGCGACCCGGGTCGGGATCTGATGAAGGAGTGGCACTTTATGCTGGGGCTGCTTATCTTCGCCCTGGTGTTTGTCAGACTGGCCCTGCGCTGGATGAGCCCGACGCCGCGTATCGTGCCCGAGCTCTCCCCGATCATGCACAAGCTGGCAAAACTGGCCCATCTCGCCCTCTACGGTTTTCTTATTCTGACCCCGCTGTTTGGCTGGCTGCTGCTAAGCGCCGCGGGCAAGCCCATCCCCTTCTTCGGGCTTGAGCTGCCTGCCCTGCTCTCCCCCAGTCCGGACCTCAAGGGGCTGATCAAGGAGGTACACGAGACCTTGGGCAATATCGGTTACGCCCTGATCGGCCTGCACACGGTGGCGGCCCTCTATCACCACCATATTCTCAAAGACAACACCCTCACCAATATGCTGCCACCGCGCCGCAGCTAACGGGGAACGTGGAAACGCAGAGGGGGCCATTGTGGCCCCCTCTCTGTTTTCCTGAACCATCGTCATCTGCACCGCTGGCAAACGGCATCACGCCTGCTTGGCCAGCTCCTCGGTCGGCTTGCCTTTCGGCTCGTGCGGCAGCTTTTTCACATTGCTCTTGTTCTCCGGCTGCTTGCTCCCGGACGAACTGTTTTCAGACAAGGCTTGCAACACGGGATCGGCCTTGCCGGCCACGGTGGGCTGGGACTGGCCAACAAAGTTGCCGCCCTTGCAGATGGAGAGACTGCCCCCCTTGAAGATCCCCTGCATCTTGCCGCTCTCCAGGATCTCCACCTCGGCGGAGGTACAGGTGCCTTCCAGCAGGCCATTGATGATCACGTGGGGCGCACTCACCTCCCCCTCAACACTGCCGCCCTGCATGATGCGCAGCACACCACCGCTGAGCTGGATGGTGCCATTGACCTGACCGCGCACCTCCAGATCCCCCTCCACCTGCAACTCGCCCTTGAAGCGGGCACCGGCTGCAATCACAGTGGCCCCGGCCGACCCAGTAGCCGCACCACCTTTGTTTCTTCCAAACATCCGTACTCTCTCCACCAACCACACAAGCAGAACCAGCGGCATCGGCGCCACTGGCCACAGAAAACAGGGCGACCCCAGCACGTAGAGCAGCAAGGCTGCCCCCCAGCAGAGCCAGACAATATAGAGGAGGTCGCTGCGCTCACGCTGTTGCAGTCGCGCCAGCAGCCTCCCGGCCATCTCTCTCATCACACCAAACCTTTCGCAGCATGGCTGCCGACCAGCAGGCCATCGACAACCCGGACCATGGTTAAACGACCAGTTGGCGCGAACTCTGAAGTCACGCTGATTCAGTCCCGATACAGCCGGGATGCATTAGGATTCGAATTGACTCGAAGCGACATACACTTTCTAATTGACAGCCTGGATCCCTATGACCGCTCACATCATGAAAATTCTGTTGGTCGAAGACGACAAGCTGCTCAATCACCACCTCTCCTCTCTGCTGACCGAAGCCGACAATCAGGTCTACAGCACCGACCAGGCCGGGATTGCACTGCACTACGCCGCCGACTATCCCATTGATGTGGCCATCATCGACCTCGGTCTGCCCGATATGGACGGCCTGCAACTGATCCGGCAACTGCGCGAACGGCAGATCCCCTTCCCCATCATTGTGCTGACCGCCCGTGGCAACTGGCAGGACAAGGTCGAAGGACTGGAAGCGGGTGCTGATGACTATCTGGTCAAACCGTTCCAGAAAGATGAGCTGCTGGCCCGACTCAATGCGCTGGTGCGCCGCAGCGCCGGTTTTATCTCGCCCAAGGTGAAGGCCGGTGATTACGAGCTGGATCTCTCCCGCAAGGAGCTGACTATCGCCGGTGAAGTAGCGGTGCTCACCAGCTTTGAATACCTCATTCTGGAGTACCTGATGCGCAACGCCCGTCAGGTGGTCTCCAAGCAGCAACTGCTCGACCAGCTCTACGGCGACGGCGAAGGGGATCCCAACACCATCGAGGTGATGGTGAGCCGCCTGCGCAAGAAGCTGGATCCGGAAGGGACGATTCAACCCATCTCCACCATCCGGCGTCAGGGTTACATCTTCAACCTCTCCTGTAACTGATGCAGTTTCATCTGCCGCGCCCCATCAAGATGATCCGCAGCTCACTGCACATCAAACTGCTGCTCAGCTCGCTGCTGGTCATCGCGCTTATCATGGGGTTTGCCGTCTACGCCCTCTATCTTGGCCACGTCGAGGAGCAGACCCAGAAGGCCAGCGCCCGGATGCAGGAGAACCTGGCCAAGCTGTTTTCCTCCACCGAGCCGGATGACAAGGGGTCGAACGTCGAGCTGGGGCGGATATCCCGTGGGGCGGGGGATCGCAACCTCGATACCCTGATCTGCCGCGCCGATGGCGATCTGGTCTGGTCGAGCCTCCATATGCCGGAGGTGATCAAGGCCAAACAGACCATCTGCGGCGATCTGATGAAGTATCTGGGGGGGATGGATCTCGACTACTTCTTCAAGAAGCACACCATCAAGAACGGCGAGAGCTACTTCGTCTACAGCCTGCGGTTTATCCGCAATCCCGGCAGCGGCACCACCGCCTACTACGTGGTGATGATCGACTCGGCCAAACGCTATCACGAAGAGTCCCGCACCTACCTCTACCAGACAGCCAAACAGGCGCTGCTCGCCTATATGCTGCTGGCCGGGCTGCTGCTGCTCACCACCTTCTGGAGCCTCAGCTCACTGCGCACCATCGCCCGTCAGATCGACGATATCCGGGCCGGCAAGCGCGATGACCTCTCGAGCGATTTTGAGCGGGAGCTGGCCCCGCTGACCGACTCCATCAACCAGTTGCTGGAGAACGAACGCCAGCAGACCCAGCGCTACCAGCACGCCCTCAACGATCTCGCCCACAGCCTTAAAACCCGGCTGGCGCTGATCCAGATCACCACCCGCGAAGTGAAGCTGGGGCGGGAGATCCACGACAACATCAACGAGCAGATCCTCACCATGGATCAGATGATCCAGTATCAGCTCAGACGGGCCGTGACCGGCCGCCAGCGCCTTGCCAGCAAGGGCACCGAGCCGGTGCCGCTGATTGAAAAACTGCTGGCCAGCCTGACCAAGGTCTATCGCCACAAGAAGCTGCAAACCCACTTCAAGTTCGATGATGACGCCCTCTTTCACGGCGAACAGGGCGACCTGATGGAGCTGATGGGCAACCTGCTCGACAACGCCTGCAAGTTTGCCATCAGCGAAGTGAAGGTGACGGTGCGCCGCCATCTCGAGCGGCTGCGCATCGAAGTGGAAGATGATGGTCCGGGTATCGACCCGGCCAAATCGGAGCAGATCTTCCAGCGCGGCGTGCGGGCAGACAGTTCACCCGGTCAGGGCATAGGTCTGGCGGTGGTGACCGAAATCGTCCACAGCTACGGCGGCCAGATCCGGGTCGATGAATCCCCCCTCGGCGGCGCCCGCTTTACCCTGGATCTTCCCTGACACCGGATAGGCCCGACCACGGGCCCTCTGCCACCCGCTGCACTGCCCTACCCAGGGTTAACAACTCCTGCCTGACACCACCCAATTCAGCAATATGCTATCGAGATGCTTGAGATGTGAGGCATCTCGGTTAAGCTATGGCCGACTCGTTTGTTAACCATTTGATGGACCTGTAATCGCACTATGGAAAACATGTTTGAAAGATTGATGTACGCATCCCGCTGGATCATGGCCCCCATTTATCTTGGGCTCAGCCTCATACTGCTGGCACTGGGAGTGAAATTCTTTCAGGAGATCCTCCATATCCTGCCCAACATACTGGAGATGAAAGAGGTGGATCTGGTGCTGGTCACACTGTCGCTGATCGATATCACCCTGGTGGGGGGACTTATCGTGATGGTGATGTTTTCCGGCTATGAGAACTTCGTCTCGCGCCTCGATGTCGGGGATGAGAGCGACAAACTGGTGTGGCTCGGCAAGCTCGATGCCGGCTCCCTGAAAAACAAGGTCGCCGCCTCTATTGTCGCCATCTCATCTATTCACCTGCTCAAGGTGTTTATGAATGCCGAAAATCTCCCCAACGACAAGATCAAGTGGTACCTGCTGATCCACATCACCTTTGTCCTCTCGGCCTTCGCCATGGGCTACCTCGACAAGCTGACCCGCAAATAGTAGCCAGCCTGCGATAGACGATATGCCCGATAACACGACATGGATCGGGCATATCGTGCGACCACTCTTCACAGTCGAGGCCAATATGATCCGCCCATTATCTGCCACCGATCTGGATGCCGCCGTCGAGCTCTGGTATCAGGCATCGGTGCAAGCCCACGACTTTATTTCCGCCGCCTTTTGGCATGAGCAACGGGCAGCGATGCGGGACATCTATCTGCCCGCCAGCAAGAGCTGGGGTTATGAGGAGGATGGACAGTTACTGGGCTTTATCTCCTGGTATCAGGGGTCTGTCGCCGCACTGTTTATCTCCCCAGATCACCAATCACACGGGCTGGGTCGCCAACTGCTCGAATACCTCAAAGCCCAATATGACCGGCTCGAGTTGACGGTCTACGCCGAAAATGAGCAGGCGCGGCGCTTCTATTCCCGCAACGGTTTCAAAGAGGGTAAGCAGCTGTTGTGCGAGCATAGCGGACACCCCGAGTTGGTGATGCATTGGCAACGAGGATAAGCGGGTCGCCCATAGCGATGGAGAGCACGCTTTGCCTGTTTTGTGGCCGCCTTGAATGCCATGGCGGCATTCTCTACAATGACCCACTTTTTATTCATTTCGGGTTATATCGATGAGCGATACCAGCACCAAACCGGCTCTGCCGGATCACCTCTCCTGCAATCCCCGCAGCCCTCACTATGTGGCCGCCTGCTTCGAGCACCCGATCGGTATTCGCCTGAACGGCAAAGAGCGCACCGATGTCGAGGAGTACTGCATCAGCGAAGGTTGGGTGAAGATCCCCTCCCCCAAGGCGCTGGATCGCCGTGGTCAGCCCATCCTGATCAAGCTCAAGGGCACCGTTGAAGCCTTCTACAGCTAATCAGCGCGCTACTGCATGATAAACAACAAGGCCACCCTCGCGGTGGCCTTGTTGTTTCCGGTATTGGTGCTGGCGTCAGCGTTATCTAAGCGGCAACCACCAGCCCACATTTCTCTCTGGGCAGCCCTTTATAGCCCCAGCCGATCGCGCAGGGTGTACCAGGCGGCGCCCGCGGCGGTAAAGGGGATACGGAACAGACGGCCACCCGGGAAGGGGTAGTGCGGCAGTTTGGCAAAGGCATCGAAGCGCTCCGCCTGACCGCTCAGCACCTCGGAGAGCAGCTTGCCCGCCAGATGGGTACAGGTGACACCGTGGCCGCTGTAGCCCTGCATGTAGTAGATGTTGGGGCCGATGCGACCAAACTGCGGCAGCCGCGACAGGGTGAGCAGGAAATTGCCGGTCCAGGTGTACTCCACCTTGACGTCAGCCAGCTGCGGGAAAGTCTTGAGCATCTTGGGGATGATCAGCCGCTCGATATCCGCCGGATCTCGCGCCCCATAGACCACGCCACCGCCATAGAGCAGCCGGTGATCGCCGGAGGTACGGTAGTAGTCGAGCAGATAGTTGCAATCCTCCAGACAGTAGTTTTGCGGCAAGAGTGAACGGGCCCGCTCCTCTCCCAGCACTTCGGTGGCGATCACCTGGGTGCCACAGGGCATGCTCTTGCTGGCCAGTTCCGGCACCAGATTGCCGAGGTAAGCGTTGCCAGCCACTACCACAAAGCGCGCCTTCACCGCCCCCTTGGCGGTCTTGACCAGTGCTGGTTGACCCGGGGTGATACTGGTGACGGCGGATTGTTCGAAGATCTGCCCACCCTGGATGCGGATCGCTTCCGCCTCCCCCAACGCCAGATTGAGGGGGTGGATATGGCCGCCGCTCTTGTCGAGCAAGGCGCCGACGTAGCGATCGCTCGCGACCACCTCGCGCACCCCCTTGGCATCGAGCAGCTCCAGCTGGTCGTTGCCCCACTTCTGCCAACGGGCGTATTGGGATTTGAGCTCGTGCAGCTGCTTCTCGGTCTCGGCGGCAAAGACGCCCCCCTCCTGCAGATCGCACTGGATGTTGTAGCGCTTGATCCGCTCGCGGATGATCTGTCCCCCCTCAAACAGCATGGAACCGAGCAGCCTGGCCTGATCCGGCGGGCAGTTCGCTTCTATGGTGTCGATGTCGCGGCTGTAGGAGTTGACGATCTGGCCACCGTTGCGGCCGCTGGCGCCAAAGCCGACCCGGGCGGCCTCCAGCACCACCACCCTGTAGCCCTTTTCTACCAGATGCAGCGCGCTGGAGAGGCCGGTATAGCCCGCCCCGATGACGCAGACATCGCACTCCAGCTGCTCGGTCAGTGTCGGGTAGGGCGCGTGTTTATTAGCGCTGGCTGCATAGTAACTGTTTACATGTTCGGTCATGATCCCTGTTTCCTTACCGGTTCGGTTGCCAAACTACTGTCAGGATTAAAAGCTCGCCGGGGTGTGGGCGCTGACGATGCGACAGGTCTCCCCCGACGGATTGCTAAAGCTGTGGGGCTCGCCGGTGTCGATCACATAGCTGTCGCCCGCCTCCAGCGGATAACTCTGGCCCGCCACCGTCAGGATCACCGACCCCTCCAGCACGGTGCCGACCTCCTCCCCCTGATGGGTCACCTGACCTCCGGTATCGGTGCCGGGGGGATAGGTCTCCAGCATAAAGCCGAGCTGGCGGCGGTTGTTGCCGTTGTGCACCAGCTTGAGGGAGACCCCCTGACTGCCCAGCTCGATAAGCTGATCAGCCTTGATCACCACTTCCGGAGTGCGGCTCTCCTCCTCGGCGAAAAAGCGCGACAGCGGCAGGCCATAGATGGTGAGCAGCTTTTGCAGGGAGGCGACCGAGGGGCTCACCTTGTCCTGCTCGATCATGCAGATGGCGCCATGAGTCAGGCCGCTCAGCTCGGCCGCTCGCCGCTGGGAGAGCCCCAGCTGATGGCGCACCGCCGCCAGCCGTTCCCCCATGGTGCGCGCCCCGGTGTCAGCCCCACTCAACGGTCGAGCCACGCCTTCCCGGCTCTGTGGCCCGCTCATGACAAGCCCCCTGCTGCGCCATGTCTGCATCCTTGCATCATCAGCCTCTCCTGCTTGCGCGTGATCGCATCGGATCAGGCGCTGCCTGTTTACCCTGCTGGTTAAAATAGCCAACCAGCTTTCCCTTGCCGTTCACTATGTTACACAGCACAGCCGTTCATTATTTTGCACACCTGATTTACCATCTCCCGGTCGTCTGCCCACTTGCAGCCTGCAAGCGAACCGGAGAAAGCGCGCTACACAGCCCATTTTCTAGCATGGCGCCCCCCAGCAATTCAAATATATTTAACACTTGAAAAACATTTCAGCTCAAATTATGGTCTTCCTGTGCTTATTATTTTATACGGCAGCGGCGCAGGAAGGGTCGGCTCACTCCGGCAACCAGCTGCTCTGACCCACACTCGAGGCTTCTCATGTCAGGAACAACATCCCACTCCAGCTTGATCACATCCCGCGCCTATATAGATGGACAGTGGTGCGAGGCCGCCAGCGGCCGCACCTTCGAGGTCACCAACCCCGCCAGCGGTGCCGTCATTACCCAGGTGCCCGACATGGATGCCGAGGATACCCGCCGCGCCATCGCGGCCGCCCACGCGGCGCAACCCGCCTGGGCAGCGCTGACCGCCAAGGAGCGCAGCAACAAGCTCTACGCCTGGTTTGCCGCCATCACAGCCCACAGCGATGAGCTGGCACGTATCATGACCTGCGAGCAGGGCAAGCCGCTGGCGGAAGCAAAGGGCGAGGTGACCTATGGCGCCAGCTTTATCCAGTGGTTCGCCGAGGAGGGCAAGCGCGCTTATGGCCGCACCATCCCGGGCTTTAGCGGCGATCGCCGATTGGCCACCATCAAGCAGCCGGTCGGGGTCGTCGCCGCCATCACCCCGTGGAACTTCCCCATTGCCATGATCACCCGCAAGGCGGGCCCGGCGCTGGCCGCCGGTTGCACTATCGTCATCAAACCTGCCGCCGAGACCCCGCTCTGCGCGCTGGCGCTGGCGCTGCTTGCCGAGCAGGCAGGCATCCCCGCCGGTGTCATCAATATCGTCACCAGCCATCAGGCGAGCGCGGTGGGCAACGAGCTGTGCAGCAATCCGGTGGTGCGCAAGCTCTCCTTCACCGGCTCCACCCGCATCGGCAAGCTGCTGATGCGCCAGTGCGCCGACACCATGAAAAAGCTGTCGCTGGAGCTGGGTGGCAACGCCCCCTTTATCGTCTTTGACGACGCCGACCTCGATGCCGCGGTGGCCGGGGCGCTCGCCTCCAAATACCGCAACGCCGGGCAGACCTGCGTCTGCGCCAACCGGATTCTGGTGCAGGCCAGCGTCTATGACGCCTTCGCCGAGAAGCTGACTGTCGCCGTTGCCGCCTTCAAGGTGGGGGATGGCATGGCGGAAGGCACCCAGATCGGCCCGCTCATCAACCCCGCCGCCGCCAGCAAGGTGGCCGAGCTGGTACAACAATCGGTCGCCGCCGGTGCCGAAGTGCTGCTGGGGGGCGAAGCTCACCCCGCTGGCCCCCTCTTCTACCAACCCACCATTCTGGGCAAGGTGGATAAAACCAACCCCATCCTGCAGGAGGAGATCTTCGGCCCGGTGGCACCGCTGGTGCGCTTCGAGAGCGAAGCCGAGGCCATCGCCATTGCCAACGACACCCCCTACGGGCTCGCCGCCTACTTCTATGGCCGCGACATCGCCCGGGTCTGGCGGGTGGCCGAGCAGCTTGAATACGGCATGGTCGGCATCAACGAGGGGATCATCTCCACCGAGCTGGCCCCCTTCGGCGGCATCAAGGAGTCGGGGTTGGGTCGGGAGGGGGCGGCCGAGGGGCTGGAGGAGTATCTGGAAACCAAATACCTCTGCTTTGGCGCCATTCGCTAGGGCAGCAACAGAGAGACAAGGCGCCGCCGATCTGGCCCGATGGGCTGATCGGCGGTGATGGGCGTCAAAACGCCTGCCACATTTTCAGGGAATATCGGGGGCTACGGCCCCTCAGGGAGGAAAGATGAGTCAGTCAGAATCAAACAAGGCGTGGCAAGCGCGCCGCGAAGCATCAGTGGTCAACGGCGTTGGCACCCTGCTGCCGGTCTTTATCGACCGTGCGCAAAATGCCGAGCTGTGGGATGTGGAGGGCAACCGCTACATCGACTTTGCCTCCGGCATCGCCGTGCTCAATACCGGCCACAACCACCCGAAAGTGGTGGCAGCGGTGCGCGATCAACTGGAAAAGTTCAGCCACACCTGCTTCCAGGTCACCCCTTACCCGGGCTATATCGAGCTTGCCGAGAAGCTCAACGCCCTGGTGCCCGGCCCGACCCCGAAACGCACCCTGTTTCTCTCCACCGGCGCCGAAGCGGTCGAGAACGCCATCAAGATTGCCCGTGCCCACACCGGCCGCAGCGGCACCATCGCCTTCAAGGGGGGCTTTCATGGCCGCACCATGATGGGGATGGCGCTCACCGGCAAGGTGGTGCCCTACAAGACCGGCTTTGGCCCCTTCCCGGGCGAGGTCTACCACATCCCCTTCCCCGCCGATTATCTGGGGGTGAGTGAAGAGGATGCCCTGCACGCCCTCGAGCTCTGCTTCAGCGCCGATATCGAGCCGAGCCGGGTGGCAGCCATCATCATCGAGCCGGTGCAGGGCGAAGGGGGCTTCTATCCCGCCTCCCCGAGCTTTATGCAGAAGCTGCGCAGCGTCTGCGACCAGCACGGTATTTTGCTCATCTGCGACGAGATCCAGAGCGGTTTTTGCCGCACCGGCAAAACCTTCGCCACCGAATATGCAGGCATCGAGCCGGACATCATGACCCTGGCCAAGAGTCTGGCGGGGGGCTTCCCTCTCTCGGCGGTGGTGGGCAAGGCGGAGATCATGAACGCGGCCAAGCCGGGGGGCCTGGGTGGCACCTATGCCGGTTCCCCCATCGCCTGCGCCGCCGCGCTGGCGGTCTTGCAGGTGATCGACGAGGAGAAACTCAACCAGAAAGCGCTGGATCAGGGGGAGCAGATCAAGGCGGGGCTGGAACGCATAGCCGAGCGTTTTGACTGCATAGGTCAAATTCGCGGCCCCGGTGCCATGGTGGCCATGGAGCTGGTGAAACGCCGTGATGCCAGCCAGCCCGATCCCGACCTCACCAAACGACTGGTGGCCGAGGCGGGAAAACGCGGTCTGGTCCTGCTCTCATGCGGGGTGCGCGCAAATGTCATCCGTTTTCTCGCCCCCCTGACAGCCCCTGCGGCAGTGATTGACGAGGGGCTGCAACTCCTTGAAAAATCACTGGAGGCCGTGCTGGCCTGACCAGCAGGAAAGTGACCACTTACCTGTGCAAATAAATGCAATTTTGCCCCCTTTTTTTCTTGTCAAGGGGGCCCTGCAAATGCACAATGCGCCGCCACTGAAAGAACCGATGTAAAACAATGGCATCGGTTCTTTTTTAGACAGTGAACAAACCCATAAACGAGGCCGGATCACCCCCGGAAAAGATAGCGAGATTGGCAGCAGTCTCCCGACACCAAGTCTAGTGAGGAACAACATGGGGCATCTCAATGCTTTCCAACCGGCCACGGCCGGTGTGCGCCGCCCTGGCGCCCTTGATTCCCGGGCCTCTCTCCCGGTTTCGTTGATGGACCGTGCCACTCTGGCACTGCATGAGGAACATGCATAATGGCGGCCCAGCAGGTTGGTCTGAAAAAGACCCTCAAACTGTGGCAGGTCGTGGTTATGGGACTGGCGTACCTCACCCCCATGGCGGTGTTCGACACCTTCGGCATCGTTACCGAGATCACCGAAGGTCATGTGCCGACCGCCTACCTGTTTGCCCTCATCGGCATGCTGTTCACTGCCCTGAGCTACGGCCATCTGGTGCGCAAGTTCCCGTCAGCCGGCTCCGCCTATACCTATGCCCAGAAGGTGTTTCACCCCTATGTCGGCTTTATGGTGGGCTGGACCTCCCTGCTCGACTACATGTTTATGCCGATGATCAACATGCTGCTGGCCAAGATCTATCTGGAAGCCCTCTTCCCGAACGTAGAGCCCTGGACCTATATCTTCGGTCTGGCGGCGGTGATGACCGCCCTCAACCTGCGCGGCATCAAGCTGGTAGCCAACTTCAACAGCCTGATCGTGGTGATGCAGTTCAGCATCATCGCCATCTTCATCGGCCTGATCGCCTGGGGCGTGCACAACGGTGAAGGGCTGGGCACCGTGGCGAGCAGCCGTCCCTTCTTCTCGGAGCAGATCCAGGTGTCGCCGCTGCTGATGGGGGCCTCCATCCTCTGTCTGTCGTTCCTCGGCTTTGACGCCATCAGTACCCTGTCGGAAGAGACCCCGGACGCGGATCGGGTGATCCCCCTCGCCATCGTGCTGACGGCGCTGATTGGCGGCGTGCTGTTTGTCACCACCTCCTACTTCCTGCAACTCTACTTCCCGGACATCTCCCGCTTCCAGCATCCGGATGCGGTATTGCCGGAGATCGCCCTCTATGTCGGCGGCAAGCTGTTCCAGGCGGTGGTGCTGGTCTGCACCACAGTAGCGGTGCTGGCCTCGGGGCTCGCCTCCCACGCCGGTGTATCGCGCCTGCTCTACGTGATGGGTCGTGATCGCGCCCTGCCCGCCCGCTTCTTCGGCTACATCCATCCGAAGTGGCAGACCCCGGCGTTCAACGTGCTGCTGGTCGGCCTGCTGGCCCTCTCTGCGGTGTCGCTGGATCTGGAGATGGCGCTGGCGCTGATCAACTTCGGCGCCCTGGTGGCCTTCACCTTCGTCAACCTGGCGGTGATTGCCCACTTCTATGTGAAGCTGGGCCGCAACAAGTGTCTCAAGGATCACCTGATGTACCTGCTGTTGCCACTCTGTGGCGCCGCCTGCATCGGGGTGCTGTGGCTCAACCTCGAGCCCTCTTCCTTCGAGCTGGGGCTGATCTGGGCGGCGCTGGGGGCCATCTACCTGTTCCTGCGCCTCACCGTGTTCCGCATCCCGCTGCATACCGCCGACAAGGTGGAGATCGCCCAGTAACTACTGGCGCCCCTCCCCCCGATAGAGAACAAGGAGCCTGCGGGCTCCTTGTTGTTTTTGCGGCGCGCTGGTGGCCAGCTGCACGGGTTGCCAGAAACGCGGTTTCAGCAGGAAGTGTGACTGATTTCAAATAACTACCCAGCCGGACTGCTCGCCGGGCCATGGCCCGAGCCGCGTCGCCTCTTATCCTCAGTCATTAATATGAATGGATATGCAACCACTCTTTTTCCACTTCACCCCCTCCCATCCCCCGCCAGCCGATAAGCTCGCAGGACTCGAGCCCGGGGGAACACCGCCAAATATGATCAGGATCAATGTTGAGGCGCTATGCACCCTGCAGCCCCGATTTGCCGATTTTTCATACGCCATGACAGGGTTCTCTTCCCCCCCGAAAAAGGGGGAGCGGCTCGGGGACGGCTGCAGGGGGAGAGTGACCACTTACCTGCCCCGTGTGTATGCAAAAAAATGCGTTAATCCGCCCTTTTTTGCTTGTCAAGGGGGCTGACCGAATGCACAATACGCCGCCAATAAAGGACCGATGTTCACTGCGACATCGGTTTTTGTATTTTTGAAGTGCAGTACAAACCCACCACAAGAGGCCGGAACGTTTCCGGAAGTGATATTCGAGATTGCCAAACAATCTCCCGACGTTGAGAGGATAACAATGGGGCGTTTTAATGCTTTCCTGCCGGTACAGCCCGGTATGCGCCTCCCCGGCGCCCTTGATGTACAGGCTTGCGAATCCATCGTATCCCTGCGCTCGTTGCAAGCACGTGCTGCGGCACTGATTGAGGAGAAAGCGTAATGGCATCGCAAAACGCCAAGCTGCTCAAGACCCTTACCCTGACACAAGTGATTGTGATGGGTCTGGCCTATCTGACCCCCATGGCTGTCTTCGACACCTTCGCCATCGTCGGTGACATCACCGATGGCCGGGTCGCCACCGCCTATCTGCTGGCTCTGGGTGGCATCCTGCTCACCGCTTTCAGCTACGGACATCTGGTACGCAAGTTCCCCTCTGCGGGCTCTGCCTATACCTATGCCCAGAAGGTGTTCAACCCCTACGTCGGTTTCATGGTCGGCTGGTCATCCCTGCTCGATTACATGTTCATGCCGATGATCAACATCCTGCTGGCCAAGATCTACCTGACCGCCATGTTCCCGGGCGTCGAGCCCTGGGTGTTCATCTTCGGTCTGGTGACCGTGATGACCTTCCTGAACCTGCGTGGCATCAATCTGGTGGCCAACTTCAACGGTCTGATCGTGGTGATCCAGCTGGCCATCATCACCCTCTTTATCGGCCTGATGGCGTGGGGCATCTACCACGGCGAAGGGGCTGGCACCCTGATGAGCAGCCGTCCGTTCCACTTCGAGTCAGCACAGCTGGTACCGCTCTTTACCGGTGCCACCATCCTCTGCTTCTCGTTCCTGGGCTTTGACGGTCTGAGTTCCCTCTCCGAAGAGACTCCGAACGCTGGCAAGGTGATCCCCAAGGCGATCGTGCTGACTGCCCTTATCGGCGGCATCATCTTCGTGGTGGTCTCCTACTGCCTGCAGCTCTACTTCCCGAGCCTCGCCCGCTTCCAGCATCCGGATGCGGTACTGCCGGAGATCGCCCTCTACGTTGGCGGCACCTTCTTCCAGTCCGTGGTGCTGGTCTGCACCACGGTCGCGGTACTGGCCTCCGGCATGGCGGCTCACGCCGGTGTGTCGCGCATCCTCTACGTGATGGGGCGTGATCGCATGATCCCGGAGCGAGTGTTTGGCTACATCCACCCGAAATACCGCACCCCGGCCATCAACGTGCTGATGGTGGGTGGTCTGGCCCTCTCCGCCGTGTCGTTTGATCTGGATACAGCACTGGCGCTGGTCAACTTCGGCGCACTGGTGGCGTTCAGCTTCGTCAACCTGTCGGTGATCGGTCAGTTCTGGGTGCGCGAGAAGCGCAACAAGACCCTCAAGGATCACGTCATCTACCTGTTGATGCCGCTGCTCGGCGCCGCCACCATCGGTGCTCTGTGGATCAACCTGGAGCAGAGCTCGCTGGAGCTGGGCCTGATCTGGGCGGGCCTCGGCGCAACCTATCTGTTCCTGCGTCTGGCGGTGTTCCGCATCCCGTTCCGTCAGTACGAAGAGGCGGCTGACGCCTGATCCTTTGCGGATAACGGATAGACAGAAGGGGAACCATGGCTCCCCTTTTTGCTGCCGGTCTCTTGCCGGTCACACGGGCTTGGGCCCGGTCTGCTTACTGCTTATCCAGTACGGCGGTCGCCGCAGCCTTGAGCGGATCGCGAGCGATGGTCTTGGCATCCTGCTCCGCCTTGTGCAGCTGCTGGTTTGCCTTGTCCATCTTCTGCTGCATACCGTTGCCGCTCTCCTTGAGGTCGGCACGCTTCTCGCCCAGCAGGTCGGTGCGGCCTTTTTGCACCTCAGCTTTCACCTTCTCTTTCTCCTGCTTCACCAGCTTGCTGGTATCACAGTTGCCCTTGACCCCCAGAGTGGCATTCACCGCTTCGTTTTTTAGGGCCTTGTCGAGGTTGCAGTCGGTTTTAAACAGGCTGGCCTGTGCCCCTGCCGAGAGCAGCCCCAGCGACAGAGAGAGGATCCATGCACGCATCATCTTGTTTACTCCTGCTTGCCAATAAAGGGGCGCAGTGTAGCGATCACGTCCCGGCTGGCAAGGCGGCAGTGCCTTCGTCCCCCCTTTTGCCACCCCTGAGCCAACCGGCTCGGTCAGCGCCTGTCGCCGCAGTTCGTCGTCATAAAAACATCATCGAAATGTCACGTTGTCATATTTCTGTCATTAACCACTGATTAAATGCGCGGGTCATCAACAACCCAAGACGGAACGACCGTCTCAAGAGGCTTTATGCAACACCATCACTCCTTGTCACAGCCGCCCGCGACCCGCGCCCTGTTCAACTGGATGAGTGTCATCGTACTGGTCTACCTGATCCTGGTTGCCGTGGGCGCCATCTCCCACGGCTTCAAAGATTTCTCCGGCGGCGCCGAGGGCGCAGCCCAGATCTTCGCCTTTGCCAACAACCCCTTTGTCGCCCTGCTGCTGGGTATTCTCGCTACCGCGCTGGTGCAATCCTCCAGCACCGTCACCTCGGTGATCGTCGGTCTGGTGGCTGGCGGCCTGCCCATCAGCATGGCCATCCCCATGGTGATGGGTGCCAACCTCGGCACCACCATCACCAACACCATTGTCTCCATGGGCCATGTGCGGGATCGCGCCGAGTTCCGCCGCGCTTTCGCCGCCGCTACCGTGCACGACTTTTTCAACCTGCTGGCGGTGTTCATCTTCCTGCCGCTGGAGCTGATGTTCGGTCTGCTGCAACATAGCGCCGAGTGGCTGGCCAACCTGCTGGTAGGCTCCGCCAATATGTCGATGAAGGGCATGGATTTCATGAAGCCGCTGACCGCACCGGCCCAGCAGCTGATTGACAGCGCCGTGGCCTTCCTGCCGGGCAAGGGCGCCGCCATCGCGACCATCATCATCGGTATCCTGCTGATCCTCGCCTGCGTCACGTATCTCGGCAAAGTGCTGCAACAGGTACTGGTTGGCCGTGCCAAAGAGGTGCTGCACAAGGCGCTGGGCCGTGGCCCGCTGACCGGCATTACCTCCGGTGCGCTGGTGACTATCATGGTGCAGTCCTCCTCCACCACCACCAGCCTGATGATCCCGCTGGCCGGCGGCGGCGTGTTCAGCACCCGTCAGCTCTACCCCTTCACCCTGGGGGCCAATATCGGTACCACCATTACCGCCCTGCTGGCTGCAACAGCCATCAGTGGAGCCGGTGCCCAGCTGGCCCTGACCATCGCGCTGGTCCACGTGCTGTTCAACCTCTTTGCCGTGGTCATCATCTATGGCATCCCCTTCCTGCGCGACCTGCCGGTGCGCGCCGCCGAGGGGCTGGCCCGGGTAGGCAGCGAGAACAAGCTGCTGGCTCTGGGTTATGTGACGGGTCTCTTCTTCGCCCTGCCCGCCCTGATGATGGTGGCCGCCAAGTAAGCGCCGCCGCCATGACAAGGGGCGAGTCACCGACTCGCCCCTTTTTGCGTCTGCGTCTCCGAGATTTGCCTGCCCACTCACATCCTCCCGCCCTGTGGCTCGCCATCAGGAGCGGTGCGCGATAAGATGGCGCCCTCATTGCACTTTTTACATTTCATGGAACAGGAAAAACCGATGAAATTCATACTGATCGCGCTGCTCATCGCCGGTGTGGCCTACTACTTCTACTCCAGCAGCAACAACAAGAAGCTGGCGGCTGACAACGTGCGGATTGGCGCCGAGTTCCTCGCCAGCAACAAGGACAAACCGCTGGTGACCACCACCGCCTCCGGCCTGCAGTACGAAGTGCTGACCCCGGGCACCGGCACCGTTCACCCCACCGCCACCAGCAAGGTGAAGGTGCACTACGAGGGCAAGCTGCTGGACGGCACCGTCTTTGACAGCTCGGTCGCCCGTGGCGAGCCCATCGAGTTTGGCCTCAATCAGGTGATCGCTGGCTGGACCGAAGGGGTGCAGCTGATGGTGGAAGGTGAGAAGACCCGTTTCTACATCCCTGCCAACCTCGCCTACGGCGACCGTGCCGCAGGCAAAATCCCGCCGGGATCAGTCCTGATCTTTGACGTGGAGCTGCTGGGTATCCAGTAACTCGCTCTGCCATGCACCATCAGCAACAAGGCCAGCATCATGCTGGCCTTGTTGCTATGGGAACCTCACTCCCCCTTGGCGATCCCTTCCCGGCGCGGATCCGCTGCGCCAAACCAGCCACCGCCATTGCGCTCAACCCCTTGCAGGCCGGAGGTTTGCTCGTTCAGTACCACCTCATGTCCCCTCGCCTTCAATCCCTCGACCACCGACATGGGGGTGCGTCCCGCTTCCAGCTCGGTGGGGCCGTTGCGGCTGCCAAAGTTGGGCAGGTTGATGGCCTGTTGCAGGTTCAGACCCCAATCCTGGGTGCCGAGCAGGGTCTTACCCACGTAGTTGATGATGGCGGAGCCCCCCGGCGAGCCCAGCGTCATGGTCAGCTCGCCGCTTGGCTTGTCAAACACCAGCAGGGGTGACATGGAGGAGCGGGGCCGCTTGCCCGGCTCCACCCGGTTTGCCACCGGCAGACCGGCGGCATCCACCGAGGTGAAGGAAAAATC
Source organism: Aeromonas sp. Lyrl_2 (assembly GCF_051948815.1). Taxonomy (NCBI): domain Bacteria; kingdom Pseudomonadati; phylum Pseudomonadota; class Gammaproteobacteria; order Aeromonadales; family Aeromonadaceae; genus Aeromonas; species Aeromonas sp. Lyrl_2. Next base: position 134,802 of record NZ_JAYJLJ010000002.1, on the reverse strand, counting down.
GGTGAGCTGGTTGTTGAGCAGGTAGCCGTTGACCATCTGACGCGATCCGAAACCATCCTCGATGGAGCTCGTCATGGAGATGGCCATCCCCGCCTTGTCGACGATCGAGACATGGCTGGTGGAGGGGAGTTCCGGAGTCGCATCCTGGCCCCGCGCCAACGCCAGTGGCGGCGTACCGGGCTTGGCAATCCCCATGGAGTGCTGACCGACAAGCTTGCCGCGCTCGGCCAGATAGCCCTTGTCCAGCAGCCCCTGCACCGGCACGCTGACAAAATCGCTGTCGGCGACGTACTGGTTGCGATCGGCGAAGGCCAGACGCGCCGCTTCACTGTAGAGATGGATAGCCTCGCTGGAGGCAGCCAGTCCCCCCTCCTTCGTGGTGATCGGCTTGAGGGCCGCCATATCGCGGCTCTCCAGCATGCCGAAGATCTGGCCGAGCGCCAGGGTGCCGGACGAGGGAGTGGGAAAACCGCAGATCTTGCTCTGGCGATAGTCAAAGCAGAGGCCATCCCGCACTTTGGCCTGATAGCTGGCCAGATCGGTGGCCGCCAGTACCCCGGGATTGGTGGGATGCTGGCGAACCTTGGCCACCATAGCATCCGCCAGCGCCCCCCGATAGAAGGCATCCGCCCCCTCTGTGGCCAGAGTGCGCAGCACCTTGGCCAGCGCCGGGTTGGTCAGCCGGGTGCCTGCCGTTTTGGGGCTGCCATCCACCTGATAGAAGTAGGCTCGCGCCTGCGGATCCCGTGCCAGATAGGGATCCTTGGCCAGCAATGTGGCCAGCCGTGGACTTATCACAAATCCTTGCTCTGCCAGCGTGATGACGGGCTCGAACAGCACAGCCCAGGGCAGCTTGCCATAACGTTGATGGGCCAGTGCCAGAGCGCGCAGGGTGCCGGGAACGCCGACCGAGCGGCCTCCCACCACCCCGTCATAAAACGCCAGCGGCTTGCCATCTTGCATAAACAGCTGGTCGGTGGCGGCAGCCGGCGCCGTCTCGCGGCCATCCACCGCACTCACCTTGCGGCCATCCCACACCAGCAGCAGCGTCCCGCCACCGATCCCGGAGGATTGCGGCTCAACCAGCGTCAACACCAGCTGTACCGCAATGGCAGCATCGACGGCACTGCCACCGGCCTTGATGATCTGGTAGCCCGCATCCACCGCCAGCGGGTTGGCGGCCGCCACCATGAAGTCATGGCCCTGCCAGCCCTGCTTGTCGGTCCAGCCACTGGCGGCTTCCGGCGCGCTCAGGGTCTGGGCTGGCGGGGTGTAGTGAAAGCCGTTGTCACTGGCACAACCGGCCAGCAGGGCAAGGGCGATAGCGAGCCCCAGAGGTTTGCGCAACATGACACTCTCCTTGTCTGTTTTATGACCATAAAGAGGGACTATGTCACGATTGGCGCTGGTAGCTCAAGTTATTGAACAAGATCAATATCTTACTCATCTATCAATAATGGCTATCCGTAACAGACATAAAAAAACCGCCCGAAGGCGGCTTTTACGATGGGATGGCAGAGGCCAAACAGGCGCAAGTCCGGTTAGATGGACTGCTCTTCACCACCCAGGGCGGCAAACAGCGCCGGGATAAACTGGGACAGCTCGGCGGTGACCAGCGCGAAGTCCGCATCCAGACGGGCAGCCGGATCTTCGCTGGTGACGTCGTCGTTCTGCTCGCGCAGCTCTTCGCTGAATTTCAGACGCTTGATGGAGAGATCATCCCCCAGCACGAAGCTGACGGTCTCGCCCCAGTTAAGGGCCAGCTTGGTCACCAGCTTGTCGTTGGCCAGATGGTTCTTGATTTCATCCGTCATCAGATCCTGCTGCTTGCAGCGGATGATGCCGCCGTGCTCCATGGCACTGCGCAGCTCGGCTTCATCTTCCAGCGTGAAGGAGGCGGGCAGGTTGCCCTCGTTCAACCACTCGGTCATGGTGATCTCGGGTGGGTTCTTGAGGGCCACCGGCACCACCGGCAGGGAACCGATAGATTTGCGCAGCAGCGCCAGCAGATCGTCCGCCTTCTTGGCAGAACCTGCATCCACCACCATCAAATTGTCGGCCGGATTGATCCAGGCGAAGGTCTGGCTGGTACGACTAAAGGCACGGGGCAGCAGGGTATGGAGGATCTCCTCTTTCAACGCCTCCTTCTCTTTCTTCTTGAGGGCGCGTCCCTGTTCGAACTCGATCGCCTCTACCTTCTCGGCCAGCATCTCCTTGACCACGGTACCGGGCAGCATCTTCTCCTCTTTGCGGGCGCAGATGAGGATGTGGCCGGAAGCAGAGTGGGTCAGGGTTGAGCCGAATTTGCCAAGGGGCTTGACCCACCCGAAACGGGAGATGTCCTGACTGCCGCAAGGGGTGAAGGCACAGGCTTCCAGCTGGGTTTCCAGCTGATCCACGGTCAGGTCAAAGGGGCGGGTAAAGCGATAAATCTGCAGGTTTTTAAACCACATGGCGTCCTCGGTCTCTAGATTGTCCGGCGGGCATTGTACTAGAGAGGCGCTTTGTGATCAGCCAATCATTCTCGCTAAATAAAGGGCGATCGACCTCACAGGGTCTCATTTATGTCACCAGTTTGTTCATCAAGTTCTCCTAGACTGCGAAAGTAAATTGTTAATAAGGATGAAGGTATGTTGCGGCCCAGTCGCCCGGAAGACATGGAAGAGATCGTCGAAATCTGGTTGCTGGCCTCCCTGCAGGCCCACGATTTCGTCGATGCCTCCTGCTGGTGGCAGGCCCAGGAGGATCTGCGTACCCGCTATCTCGATCGCGCCGCCATCTGGGTGTTCGAGGAGCGCGGCGATCTGCTCGGTTTCATGGCGCTGGTGGACAACTATCTCGCCGCCCTGTTCGTGCGCCCCGATCGTCAGGGCCGCGGCGTCGGCCACGCCCTGCTGCAGGAGGCCAAGCGTCAGGGGGCGTCGCTCCACGCCCGGGTCTTCGTCGAGAACGATCAGGCGGTGCGTTTCTATCGCCGCCACGGCTTCGTTATCGAGGCCGAGGAGTCCGATCCCCTTACCGGCCACCCCCAATACCGGATGTGCTGCGAACCTGCCTGAATCGATGCCAGCCCCCTGTTTTACTTGAAAAAAGCACGGGGCATCCTCATCTTGTCTTCATCGGGTGCCACAGGCACCGTCCCTGCAACCGGGCTGCTTTCCAATGAAAATCCTCCATACCGCCGACTGGCACCTTGGCCATCAACTCCATGGTCACGACCGCCGTTTTGAACACGATGCCTTTCTCGACTGGCTGAGCGACACCCTCAAGGCGCGCGAGATCGACGCCCTGTTGGTAGCGGGCGATCTGTTTGATACCGCCAATCCCCCCGCCAGCGCCTGGCAACAGCTCTACCGTTTTCTGGCGCGGCTGCGCGCCGAGATGCCCCAACTCAACATGGTGCTGATCGGCGGCAACCACGACTCCCCCTCCAAGCTCGATGCCCCCCACGAGCTGCTGCGCGCCTTTGATCTGCATCTGGTGGGCAGCATCAGCCGCGACAGTGAGGGCAAGCTCGAGACCGACCGTCTGCTGGTACCGCTGCAAGACCGGGAGGGCAGCATTGCCGCCTGGTGCGCCGCCGTGCCGTTCCTGCGCAGCAGCGATCTGCGGGTGGAGCAGTTGGCAGAAGGACAAGACAGGCTGATCGAAGGGGTGCGTCAGGTCTACGCCGAGGTACTGGCCGAAGGGCGCGCTCGCTGCGGGGAGGATCTGCCGCTCATCGCCATGGGCCACGCCTATCTGGCGGCGGGCCAGCTCTCGGAGCTGTCAGAGCGGCGGGTGCTTGGCGGCAACCAGCACGCCCTGCCCGCCGAACTCTTTGCCGGTGCAGACTACACGGCGCTCGGCCACCTTCATCTGGCCCAGAGCCCGGCCGAGGGGGTGCACTACAGCGGCTCGCCGCTGCCGCTTTCGCTCGCCGAAGCCAACTACAACCATCAGGTGCTGGAAGTGACCTTTGCGGAGGGGAAACTGGCCGGGCTGGAGCGGATCCCGGTGCCCCGCGCGGTGGAGATGATCCGCCTGCCCCAGAACACCCTCGACGACGCGCTGAACGCCATCGCATCGCTCGAGCTGCCTGATTGTCCACAAGAGGCACAACCTTTCCTCGAAGTGCGGCTGCTGCTGCCCAAGCCCGAGGCCCGCATCCGCGAGCGCATTCTCGCCGCCATCGCAGATAAACCGGTGCGTCTGGCCCGCATCAGCACCCAATATCAGGGCACGGGGGAAGGGCTGGCCGATGGTCGCGAGCGGCGCAGGCTCGATGAGCTCTCCCCCACCGAGGTGTTTCGCCTCTGCTATCAGCGCCAGTTTGAAGGGGAGCCCGAGGCCGGGCTGGTCGCCTCGTTTGAAGAGATCCTGGAGCAGGTGAAGGAGTCAAACCAATGAAAATCTTGTCTCTGTCAGGTGAGAATCTGGCCAGTCTGACCGGCCCCTTCACCATCGACTTTACCAAGGGGGCCCTCGGCGCCGCCGGTCTGTTTGCCATCACCGGCAACACCGGCGCAGGCAAAAGCACCCTGCTCGACGCCATTTGTCTGGCCTTATACGACGAGATGCCGCGCTTTATCGCCAATCGCAAGAACGTGGCCGAAGTGGGCCGCATGGATGATGAAGAGAAGCTCAAGGCCAACGACGTGCGCGGTATCCTCAGTCGCGGCCACGCCAGCGGCTTTGCCGAGGTGCAGTTTCGTGGCTGCGATGGTCGCATCTGGCTGGCCCGCTGGGCAGTGCGCCGGGCGCGCAACCGCTCGGAGGGGCGTTTTCAGGCGCAGGAGCGAACCCTGACCGATGTGGAGTCAGGGCAAGTTTTCTCCGGCAGCAAGCGGGAGCTGCAGGATCGCATCGACGAGCTGGTGGGTCTCTCCTGGGAGCAGTTCCGCCGCGCGGTGATCCTGCCGCAGGGGGAGTTTGCCGCCTTCCTCAAATCGGACGCCAACGAGCGCTCCGCCCTGCTCGAACGGATGACAGGCACCGAGCTCTACTCCGCCATCTCCATCCAGACCTATGAACGGGCGCGGGAAGAGCAGCAGAAGCTGGCCACCATCGCCCAGCGCCTCGGCGACGTGGCGCTGATGGACGAAGTGACCCGCGAGCATTTGGTAAGCCAGCAGGTGAACCTCTCCACCACCCTCAAGCACGAGCAGCAACAGCAGCAGCTGATGCAGGACTTGCGCGACCTCAATAGCCGCATTGCCGCCCAGCTGCAGGGCTGCGCCGAGGGGCAGGCGGCGCTCGATGCCGCCCTGCAGGCCCACGGCGCCGCGGCCCCCGAGCGCGAGGAGTTCGCTCGTGCCGAACAGGCCCAGGTGGCCCGAGCCGATCACGACGAGCTGGCCCGCCTCACCCTTGAGGTACAGCAGCAGGAGAAGGTGATCGCCGAGCTGGGGCCGGAGCTTGCCAAACTCGAGGAGCAGACCCAGCAGAGCGCGCTGACCGAACAGCAGTTGCTGGCGGAGAAGATCGCCGCCGAGCGGGAATGGGGTGCCCTGCAACCCGAACTCAAGCGGGCGCAGGAGCTCGATACCCGCATCAGGGAGAAAGTGCAGCAGTTGCAGAAGATCCAGCAGGAGGGGGCGCAGGAACGGGAAGTGCAACTCACGCTGGAGCAGGGCTGGCGCGAGCAGAGCCGACAGGTAGAACTGCTCAAGCAGCAGCACCAGCAGTGGGGCCTTTGGCTCGAAGAGCACAAGGAGCTGGCACCGGTGGCCCGTCAGTGGCAACCCCTGCTCACCGCCATGCAAGATTGGGCCGAGGATGCCGACAAGCTGCAACAGCTGCTCACCCTGCGGGATCACAAGCTGCGCGCCCTGCAACAATTGCAGCGCCAGCTGGAGCAAGGCCAGCAAGAGCGCGACTACTGGCAACATGAACAAGCTCGGCTGCAACAGCAACAGAACGAGCTGCAGGAGCAGCAGTGGGAGAGCCGCCTCGCCAAGGCGCAGGAGCAGTGGCAGCAGCAAACCGAACAGCTGGGTCAGCTGCGCCAGCTGCTGGAGCTGGCCGATTATGGCCGCAACCACGGCGAACAGCATGGCCGCTTGCAGCAGGAGATTGCCCAGCTGGAGCTAGCGCTGGGCAAGCTCGCCACCCTTGGCGAAGAGCTGGCCCCCGCCCGCGAGCGGCTCGCCCTGCAGCGGGATGAAGCGCGCCACGCGCTGGAGCAGTCCCGCGCCATCGCCAGCTTCGAGCAGTATCGCCATATCCTGAGCGATGGCGAACCTTGCCCGCTGTGCGGTTCCGGGGAGCACCCCTACAGCCAGAGCCAGCCACAGGTGGCCGGCATTCTCGGTCAACTGGCTGAGCGGGCCCGCAGTCTGGAGCTGGAGTGGGAACGGCTCAACCATCAATACATCCAGTGCGATAGCGAGCGTCAGGAGTTGGCCCGCCAGCTGGCGGTGCGTCAGCAGCACCTGCCGGAGCTGGAAACCCGCGCCGAGCAGCTGACCCAGCGCTGGCAACAGCTGGGGGGCGATACCCTGCTCGGCCATCCGCTGCCGCTGCGCCAAAGCCCCATTGAGTGGAACGAGCTGATGAGCACACTGCTTGGCCGTGGCCAGGCGCTGGAGCAGGGGTTGGCCCAGAGCCAGCAGCAGCTGCGTCAGGCCCAGCTTGGCCAACAACAGCTGCAAGGGGTGCGTCAACAACTGAGCCAACTGGCTGCCCAGCACCAGCAGTTTGACCAGCAGTGGCAAGAGGCCGATCGCCAGCGCATCGCGCTGGAAGGGGAAGTGAAGGGGATGGGCGAGCAGGAAGCGCCCCTGCGCCAGCGCCTTGAGCAAGGCGCCCACCGCCTCGACGAGCAGATGGGCGGCCAACCGTGGCGCCAATGGCTCGGCAGCCAGCAGTGGCACGAGTGGCAGCGAGCCTGCGAAGCCTGGCTGCACGGCCAGAGCGAGTGGGAGCGGCTGGCCAGCGAGATCGCCAGCCTCACCCCCGCCCTGAGTGCGCAGGAGGCGCGCCTGCAGATCCAGCGCGAGCTGCTGCACAAACTCGAGCGGGACTACAAGGAGCACGAGCAGCAGCGGCAGGGGCTGCTCACCAGCCGCGCCGCCTGTCTGAATGGCGAGGAGATCCCGCTGGTCGAGAGCCGCTGGCAACAGCGGCTGCAACAGCTCGCCAGCGAACTGGAGCTGATGCAAAGCAGCGCCCGCGTTCTGCGGGAGCGGCAGACCGAACTCAAGACCCGTCTCACCCATGTGGAGCAGGAAAAGCAGACCAGCAGCCGCCGCAAGCGGGAGGTGCTGGGGCGCTGGGCTGCCCACGCCAGTACCCTCGGCATCGCCGAATACGACCTGCGCCGTCTGCTCGCCATCAGCCCCGATGAACTCAAGGCTCGCCGCACTGCCCTGCAAGGGCTGGAGGATGCGGTTGGCGAGGCGCGCACCCGCCTTGCCGAGCGGCAACGGGCACTGGCACTGGAGGAGAGCAAGCGGGATCGCTATCGCGAGCATCACCCCGAGCTGGCTGCCCTGCCGGATGCAAAGCTGAGCGATCAACTGGCGGCACTCGATGCCCGTTGTCGCGCCCTTGAAGAGCAGCTGTTCGAGTGCAAGAGCAAGCTGGCACAGGCCGAAGCCGCCGCTCTCAAGGCCGGTAGCCTGCAACAGGAGCTGGCCGCCCAGCAGGCAGTGGCCGACCACTGGCAGCAGCTGTGCGATCTGATCGGGCAAGCCAACGGCGCCAAGTTCCGCACCTTCGCCCAGAGCCTTACCCTCGAGCGTCTGCTGCTGGAGGCCAACGCCCAGCTCGCCGAACTATCACCGCGCTACCGGCTGGAGCGAGTACCCGGCACCGATCTGGCGCTGCAAGTGGTGGATCTCGACATGGGGGATGAGGTGCGCTCGGTGGACTCTCTCTCCGGCGGCGAGAGTTTTCTGGTGTCGCTGGCGCTGGCGCTGGCCCTCTCCAGCCTCTCGTCACGCCAGACCCAGGTCGAGTCGCTCTTTATCGACGAAGGGTTTGGCACCCTGGATCCGGACAGTCTGGATCTGGCGCTCGCCAGCCTAGACTCCCTGCAGGCCGCCGGTCGCCAGATCGGGGTCATCTCCCACGTCCAGACGCTGGTGGAGCGGATCGGCGTGCAGATCAGGGTCGAAGCCCTCGGCGGCGGCGAGAGCCGGGTGGTGGTCCCCTGAGTAGCATCAGTTCCATCACCAATACCATCGGCTCCCCCCCACGCCGTAAACAACAAGACCCCGCCAATTGGCGGGGTCTTGTTGAGAAGTTATCAGCCGAAGCGGTAGGCGCCCATATAGAGGCTGCCGCCATCCCAGCTCTCGTGCAGCCGGGTGGGCGCCACACCATCGGCCGCCCCCAGCGCCACAAAGAGCGGGCGCAGGTGGTCATCGTGGGGATGAGACTCCACCGCTCCGGGGGCCTGCTGGCGATAGTCGAGCAGCGCCAGACGATCCTCGTCGGCCATCTTCTGCTCCAGCCAACCGACAAACTGGCTAGCCCACTCCGGTACTGGCGAGCCTTCCGGTGCCAGCGCCCGCAGGTTGTGGGTGATGGCGCCGGAGGCGAGGATGCCAATCCCCTGACTGCGCAGCGCCCCCAGCACCTCCCCCAGTTGCCACAATTGGGCCGGGGTGAAGCTTGCGGGGATGGAGATCTGCACCAGCGGGATCTCGCTCTCAGGGTCTATCAGGGAGAGGGGCGACCAGACCCCGTGATCCAGCTCGCGCCGCACCGGGGTGGCGGTCAGTCCGGCCAGCGCCAGCTGGTCGCTCACCCCTTGTTGCAGCCACTCGGGGCTGCTGGCAGGCCAGCGCATCCGGTAGAGTGGCTCGGGGAAGCCGTAAAAGTCGTACATCAAGGCCGGTTTGGGCTCGACGTTGATCTGCAACTCGCGGCTGAACCAGTGGGCGGAGATGACCACCAGCCCCTTGAGCTCACCCAGACGCAGGGTTCGCAGAAAGCGGGTGGCGGATTGCTCACGCAGCACCAGATCCGGTGCGCCGTGAGAGATAAACCAGACGGGGGCGAGGGACATAAAGCAGACTCCAACAAAGTATCAGGGGGCGATACCGGAGGGGATATCGCTGTTGGAATCGATTATCCCCCTGCCATTAAAGGTGAACAATCCAGCAAGATAGATAAGAACTATCAACCAACGGTTGATAATTTCACGCTTTCACGACCGGTAAGCAGCAATAGATATCAAGGCTGCGGTGCATCCGGCTGCAGTCGGGCTGCACGAAGCGCCATCCGGGTCGCTGCACTGTGATCCTGCCACTCTCGCCACGCCAATCCCTCGGCGGCCGCCTCCCCTTTCACCGGATGGGAGAAGATCGCCAGCAGACCGGCATTATCGGGCCAGTAGCGGGCTGGCAGTGTCTGAACCAGCAGCAGGGCGGCGCCCAGCAAGAGCAGAGCCCATCCGGTTTCATGGCTGTTTTTCATCCCGACCTCATTCACCCTTGCGCCAATGGACTAACATTTTTGCGCAAGCCGGTGACAAGACGGTGACAGCGGATGGGTGGTCATTTTACAACATCTGAACCTCAACCCGGCCAAACAACCACAGATGGCAACATTTGTATCCCTTCAGCCCGAACCTGTGGCCGTATGCTCTAAAATGTGACTCACAGGAAAACGTTATCCCTGAAAAGAAAACGTTATCTGGTCAAAACGTTGTTTCTGGATCATAAAAAGATTCCAAAAACTGGTGTATATTGCTCGGCGGAAATTCCTTAACCATGAAGATTGACATGAAAAAGACCAAAATTGTCTGCACCATCGGTCCGAAGACCGAATCCAAAGAAATGCTGGCCAAAATGCTGGACGCCGGCATGAACGTCATGCGCCTGAACTTCTCCCACGGTGACTACGCCGAGCACGGCAGCCGCATCAGCAACCTGCGCGCTGTGATGGCCGAGACCGGCAAGCACGCAGCTATCCTGCTGGACACCAAGGGTCCGGAAATCCGTACCATGAAGCTGGAAGGCGGCAACGACGTCGCGCTGGTCGCTGGCCAGACTTTCACCTTCACCACCGACCAGACTGTGGTTGGCAACAAAGACAAAGTGGCCGTGACCTATGCAGGTTTCGCCAACGATCTGCGCGTCGGCAACCGCATCCTGGTTGATGACGGCCTGATCGGTCTGGACGTTATCGAAATCACCGAGCGCGAAGTTATCTGTAAAGTGCTGAACAACGGTGATCTGGGCGAGAACAAGGGCGTTAACCTGCCGGGCGTCTCCATCAAGCTGCCGGCCCTGGCCGAGAAAGACAAGCGCGACCTGATCTTCGGTTGCGAGCAAGGCGTTGATTTCGTTGCTGCTTCTTTCATCCGTAAGAAAGAAGACGTTCTGGAAATCCGTGAGCACCTGAAAGCCCACGGTGGCGAGAACATCCAGATCATCTCCAAGATCGAAAACCAGGAAGGTCTGGACAACTTCGACGAGATCCTGGCTGTTTCCGACGGCATCATGGTTGCTCGTGGCGACATGGGTGTAGAGATCCCGGTTGAAGAAGTTATCTTCGCCCAGAAGATGATCATCGCCAAGTGCAACAAAGCCCGCAAAGTGGTTATCACTGCCACCCAGATGCTGGACTCCATGATCAAGAACCCGCGTCCGACCCGCGCCGAAGCTGGTGACGTGGCCAACGCCATCCTGGACGGTACCGACGCAGTCATGCTGTCCGGTGAATCCGCCAAGGGTAAGTACCCGCTGGAAGCCGTGACCATCATGGCCACCATCTGCGAGCGTACTGATGCCGTGATGCCGTCCAACCTGTCTGCTGCCAACGACAGCAACAAGCTGCGCATCACCGAAGCCGTATGTAAAGGCGCCGTAGAGACCTCCGAGAAGCTGGACGCCCCGCTGATCGTGGTTGCTACCGAAGGCGGCAAGTCTGCCAAGGCCATTCGCAAGTACTTCCCGAAAGCCTGGATCCTGGCTATCACCACCAACAAGAAAACTGCTGCCCAGCTGGTTCTGACCAAGGGTGTGGTTGCTCACGTGGTTGACAGCATCGCCTCTACCGACGATTTCTATCGCATCGGTAAAGAAGCTGCGCTGGAAATCGGCATGGGTCTGAAAGGTGACGTGGTTGTGATGGTCTCCGGTGCTCTGGTACCGAGCGGCACCACCAACACCGCTTCTGTTCACGTTCTTTAATCAGAGCTGAACGAGTTGAAAACGGCGCCTGCGGGCGCCGTTTTTTTTGTCCCTCCCCCCTGCTTACCTGACAAGCCCGGTGTTAGAATCCACGCGAATTTAATCTATGCGGGAAATCTCCCGAATATCGCGTAATAACCCGGAAGTTATATGCCCTCAATACGTTTTAAAAGAGTCTCGGCCACCCTGTTGCCGCTGCTCTGTCTCCTCGCCAGCCTCTGCGTGCCGCAAGCCATGGCGCAAGATGTCCCCTCTCGCAACGCAGTTCAGCGAGCGCTGGATGGTCTGGGTAAATCAGAGACCCTGACCGTCAGTCAGCAAGCGGACCAGAAGTTGCTGACCGAAACCCTCGCCCTGCTTGACAGCATCGACAAGGAAGAGGCGAAGGCCAAGACCCAGGCCCAGCGTATCCGCAACCTGCCCACCGAACTCAGAGAGATCAGTGCCAAGCTCGATGCCCTGACCAAGGGCAAGAGTGCCGAGCAGATCAAGAGCGAATACGCCAGCATGAGTCTGGCAGAGCTCGACAGCCGTCAGCCGGAAGTGCTGGCCAACATGCAGGCGGCCCAGGAGGCCCTCGGCGCCATCGGCAGCCAGCTCACCAGCTTGCAGACCCTGCCGGAGCGGGCCCAGGCCAGCATGAGCCGTGCCTACCAGCGCAGTCAGGAGATCCGTACCCGCCTCAACGCCGGTGAAAGCGTCTCCAGCGCCGAGAAGATGAAGCTCGGTGCCGAGCTGGCCCTGCTCGACCTGCAACTGGCCCACCTGCAAAAGGAGCTGGATAACCGAACCAGCATGCAGGATCTGGCGATCAAGCAGCGCGACTACCAGAGTGCCCGTCTCGCCAGCGAAGAGCAGAAACTGCAGCTGTTGCAGGATCAGAGCAGCGCCAAGCGCCTCGGCGACACCGAAAAAACCGCCGAGCAGACCGGTGAACTGGTGGCGACCGAAGACAGCCCGCTGGTGCAAAAAGAGCAGGAGCTCAATCACCAGCTCAGCCAGCAGCTGATCGGTGCCACCACCAGCCTCAACTCGCTGGTACAGAAAAACCTGCAAGCCAAGAGCTGGCTGGAGCGCGGCATCCAGACCGAGCGCAACCTCAATGAACAGGTGCAGATGCTCAAGGGCAATCTGCTGCTATCACGCATCCTCTATCAGCTCTACCAGCAGCTGGAGGCAGCGCCCACCATCGCCGTCAAAAACCTGGAAGAGCAGATCGCCGATCTGCATCTGGCCCAGTTTGAACTGAGCCAGCAGCGTGACCAACTATTCCAGAAGAACCTCTATCTGGACAATCTGATCGCCGGCAGCAAGGATCCGGTCAGCGAAGAGGACAAGGAGAGCCTTGCCAAGCTACTCGATACCCGTATCAATCTGCTCGATCAGCTCAACCGCCAACTCGACAGCCAGCTCACCAACGCCATCAGCCTGCAGCTGACCCAGCAGCAGCTGGCGCGGGTCTATGCCTCTATCGAATTTACCCTGCAGCAACACATCTTCTGGGTAAGCAGCAACAAGCCCATCGACAGCAAGTGGTTTATCAGCTGGCCCGCCCAGGCCTACAAACAGGCCTCCGACTGGGTATTGAAACCGGACTGGAAACGCTGGCGCGAAGAGCTGCTCGGGATCTCCCTGCTTGCCTTCCCGCTGCTGCTGATCGGCGGCCTGCTGGTCTGGAAACGTCCGGCGCTGGTTGAGCGCGAGAAGAAGATCACCAAGGACCTTGGCCGTTTCCGTCAGGACAGCCAGTGGCACACCCCGCGCGCCCTGCTCTATACCGTGCTGCAACGCCTGCCGGGCAGCATGTTCATTCTGGCTGGCGGTCTGCTGCTCACCTACTGCGGTCTGCTCAGTCCCAAGCTGATGTTCCAGATCACCCTGAACCTCGCCCTCGGTTATCTGGTGTTCAGCGTCTATCTGGCCGTGATGCGCCCGGGCGGCATCGCTGAGACCCACTTCCGGATCCCGAAAGCGGAGCTGCAAGCCAAGCGCAACAGCATGCGCTACATCTGGTTGCCACTGCTGCCGCTCATCATGCTCGCAACCAAGGCGGTGGTTGAACCCTCCACCCTGGGCAACGACGTGATCGGCCAGGCCATGACCCTGACCCTGCTGGGGCTGGCCGCCTATCTGGTATTCCCCATCTCCCGCGCCCGCATCAAGGGCGAGGCGAGCATGCAGAAGTCGCTGATCGCCATCGCCCTGGCGCTGGCACCGGTGGCGCTGATCGTGCTGGCCGTGCTCGGTTACTACTACACCGCGCTGAAGCTGACCGGTCGCCTGATCGAATCCTTCTACCTCATCATCATCTGGAGCCTGGTCTACCGCACCGCCCTGCGTGGTCTGGAGCTGGCTGCCCGTCGTCTGGCCTACCGTCGTGCGGTGGCCAAGCGTGAGCACAAATCTTCGGAAGATGCGGAAGGTGGCGAGTCCATCGAAGAGCAGCCCATGGATCTGGAGGATGTCAGCCAGCAGTCCCTGCGTCTGACCCGTACCGTGCTGATGCTGATCTTCGGTGTCGCCTTCTACTGGCTCTGGTCCGATCTGGTCGCGGTCTTCTCCTACCTCGACAGCATGGTGCTGTGGCACCGCAGTGAAGGCACCGGCGCCAACGCCGTGCTGTTCCCCATCAGCCTCAGTGACGTGCTGATTGGCTTCCTGCTGCTCGGCGGTGCATGGTCACTGGCGCGCAACCTGCCGGGCTTGCTGGAGGTGCTGGTGCTCTCCAAGCTCAACCTGGCTCAGGGGACCGCCTACGCCATCACCACCATGCTTAACTACGTGCTGATCGGTTTCGGTTCCCTCACCGCTCTATCCATGATGGGCGTGCAGTGGGACAAGCTGCAGTGGGTCGCGGGTGGTCTGTCAGTCGGTATCGGTTTCGGCATGAAGGAGATCCTCTCCAACTTCGTCTCCGGCATCATCATCCTGTTCGAGCGTCCGGTGCGGATCGGTGACACCGTCACCATCGGCTCCTTCTCCGGCACCGTCTCGCGGATCCGCATTCGCGCCACCACCCTGACCGACTTCGACCGCAAAGAGGTGATCATCCCCAACCAGCAACTGATGACAGAACGGCTCATCAACTGGTCGCTGAGTGACACCGTCACCCGGGTGATCGTACGGGTGGGCGTGGCGTACGGCTCAGATCTTGAACTGACCCGCACCCTGCTCAAGCAAGCGGCCGACGAAAACAGCCGGGTGCTGAAAGACCCGGCTCCCATCGTCTACTTCCTCACCTTTGGCGCCAGCACTCTGGATCACGAGCTGCGCTTCTTCGTGAGCGAACTGGGTGATCGCAACCCGGCGGTGGACGAGTTGAACCGCAAGATCGACCAGCTGTTCCGCGAGAACGGCATCGAGATCGCCTTCAACCAGATGGATGTCTACATCAAGAACATGCAGGGCGAAGAGCAGAAGGTGGAGTCCAACTCCGCCGCCCTGCCGCCGCCCGCGGAAGATGGCAAGCAGCCAGCCTGATAGCGAACTGCACGGATCTGATGGCAACAGCCGCTCACCCAGGTGAGCGGCTTTTTTATGCCCAGTTGAAGATAGAGACGGCTATCCACCGCCAGCATGGCTGGCCGCCGCACAACAAGCAGCCATCACCCTTGATAAAATATAAAGAGAAATAAAAGTCTAAAAACAGATACTTGCCCCACACCACTACTTACCGCATGGATGAAACCTGCGCCCTTCTCCCCTAACTGCTTACCCCATACCGCGCTCGCTCCGGCTCCCGGACTTTTATAACTTTTTTTAATTTTATTTGAGTGTCCTCTTCATCCTGACCATTGCAAAGTGGCGCCATTCCCGCGCCGGGCCCTGTGACCACCGTCCGGCTGACACCGACTTGCTCATTTGATAATTGAAAGGATCCGAGAGATGAAACACTCCTTGATGGTAATGGGGTTGGCCGCCTGTCTGGCATTAAGCGGCTGCCAGAATATGGATACCAAGAAAGTCCTGATAGGTGCAGCGGCGCTGGGGGCCATCGGCGCCGCGGGCTATTACGCCGGGAAAAAGCACAGCGATAACAAACACGAGCATAATGGCCAGCATGACGATAGCGATGACCAGCATATGGCCACCAGCAAGATGCCCCGTTACTGCTCGGGGGAAGCAGCCAGCAAATTCCATGTCTCCCCGCGCGATATCACCACCGAGTCGGCAGAAGAGAGTGGCCACAGATACAAGGTCTATGGCCAGTACGAGACCGACGATGATGCGGTCGACTTTACCTGCACCTTCAATCACGACGGTCGCTTCCTCTCGGTCGTTCGCAGCTGATTGGCCAGCGGGTATAGCCGATTCACTACTGGCACCCCATACAGGACACACAAGATGAAACAGCAACGCAGCATGATCGCCAGCCTCATTGCGCTGGCCCTGCTTGGCCTCGCGCCATGCGCCGGTGCCACCAGCGGCCACTCCGGGGTGGATCTGGCCAGCATGGATAACAGCGTGCGCGCGGCGGACGATCTGTTTAGCCACGTCAACGGCAACTGGCTGGCCCAGACCCAAATACCGGATGACCTGCCGGGGCAGACCATCGGCAATCTGCTGGCGGACAAGTCGCTGGAGGATCGCAAGGTGTTGCTGGAGGAGCTGCTCAAGCGCCCGCAACAAGCCGGAACCCCTCGCCAGCAGATAGCCGACCTCTACGCCAGCTATCTGGATCAGGGCGGACGGGATGCCAAAGGGCTGACCCCCATTCAGCCGCTGCGCGACGAGATCATGGCCATCCATGATGGCGCCTCGCTGGCCACCTACTTTGCCCGGGTTAACAAGCTGGGCGGCGGCGCTCCCTTTGGTATCGGGTTCATGGCCGACAAGAAGCAGCCTGACAGCTACGGGATCTACCTGCAGCAATCCGGTCTCGGTCTGCCGGATCGGGACTACTACCTGAAAGCAGATACCGCCAGCAAGGCTCTGCGGGCCAGTTACGAGCAGTTCATTACCGCCCTGCTCAACCATGCCGGCGTCGAGGGGGCAAGCGAACAGGCCCATCGCATTCTGGCGCTGGAGACCCGCCTCGCCAGCCTGCAGTGGGACAGAGTCAAGCTGCGGGATGACAACCTCACCTACAACAAACTGCCCATCGCTCGCCTCAGTCAGTTGCTGCCCACCCTGGATTGGCAACGCTACCTGACAGAGGCCGGTATCGCCGGGGAAACGGAGACCATCGTCAGTGAGCCGGACTATCTGGAGAAGCTGGCCGCAGTGATGCAGGAGACCAGCATCGCGCAGTGGCAATCCTACTGCCTGTTCCATCTGCTACGCACATATGCGCCCTATCTCGACAGCCAGAGCAATGCACTGCACTTCGCGTTCTACGGTACAACCCTGAGCGGCATCCCCCGGCAGCGGGAGCCCTGGAAGCAGGCCATGGAGGTGCTGGACGACTATCTGGGTCAGGCGGTGGGCAAACTCTACGTGGAGCGCTACTTCCCGGCCGAAGCCAAGGCACAGATGGCGACCATGGTACGCAATCTGATCGCCGCCTATCGCCAGGAGATCGGTGGGCTCGACTGGATGTCTGCCCCGACCAAACAGCAGGCGCTGGCGAAACTGGAGCAGGTACGGGTCAAGATCGGCTATCCGGACCAGTGGCAGGATTACAGCGCAATCGAGATCCGTCCCGATGATCTGGTCGGCAATGCCCAGCGCGCGGCCACGGTGCGTTACAACGAGCACCTTGCCCGCCTCCATCAACCGGTGGATCGGGAGGAGTGGTTCGACAATCCGCAGACGGTGAACGCCTACTACAGCCCGAACAACAACGAGATCGTCTTCCCGGCAGCCATACTGCAACCGCCCTACTTCGATCTGAAGGCGGATGATGCGGTCAACTATGGCGCCATCGGCGCGGTCATTGGTCACGAGCTGAGCCATGGTTTCGATGATCAGGGGGCCAAATTCGATGGCAACGGTGCCTTGCACAACTGGTGGGCTCCGGCCGATCTCAAGGAGTTCACCGCCCGAGCACAAAAACTGGCGAAACAGTACGACCGTTTCGAGCCCATCAAGGGGGAGCATGTCAACGGCCAGCTGACCCTTGGCGAAAACATCGGCGATCTCGGCGGCTTGACCATCGCCCACAAGGCGTACCAGCTCGCCTTGGGCAACCGCCTGCCAGCGGTGCTCGATGGCTTCACTGCCGAGCAGCGTTTCTTTATCGGCTGGGCGCAGGTGTGGAAAGGAAAGTACCGGCCCGAGCTCGCTGCCGTTCTGCTCAAGACAGATCCCCACTCACCGCTGGAGTACCGGGTCAACGGCGTCGTCGCGAATATGCCGGCCTTCTATCGCGCCTTTGCCATCAAGCCGGGAGACAAGCTCTATCTGCCACCTTCCGAGCGTGTGAAGATTTGGTGACCACCAGCAGGGGCCCTGGCCCGAAAAGCTCCAGCAGATGGACCACCTCCACCTGAGCTGAAGATGACCGACACAGGGAGTGTCTGTTTTACCCTGTCTGGTTTTTCCCGACCCACATGTGCCTGACCATGTGGGTTTTTTTGAACCTTTTGTCCCTCCCCTTCTCCTCAGCCAGCCCTGCTTTCACCCGATACGGTCACGGCACACAACTCTGCCATTTTCTCGCCTTTTCCTTTGGCTGAAAAACCGGCGGCGGAACCGCTATAAATCGGTTTACCACCAAACAGGTCTGACCTATGGTAAAGCATGTAAAAGATGCATCGTGGAGCCGCTTTTCCTATGAATGACCGAGAACTGCAACAGATCCTGTTTCGCTCCTTCGATGTGATCCCGCTGCCTATTCTGGTGTCAGAATCCATTGCCCGTCACGATGGCTGCTCACCCGACATGATCCCGCAGCGGCGCCACCGCTTCCTGAATAAAGCCTTTATTGAGCAGCTGGGCTACAACCTTGACGATCTGCCGGACATGGCCTCCTGGTTTCAGGTCGCCTACCCGGATGAAGGGTATCGCCGCACCATCATCGACTCCTGGCACTCCCAGGTGGAACAGAGCTTGTCGCAAGGGCTGGAGGTCGCCGAAATGCCTGCGCTGATCCGCTGCAAGAGCGGTCAGTCGCGCTGGTTTATCGTCACTGCCCAGCTGGGTGCCGATGCCATCCCGGATGGCCATATCGTCACCTTTCGCGATATCCACGACCTGCAGTGCATGGTGGAAGAGGTGAGCCGCCTCTCCTGCACCGATCCGCTCACCGAACTGACCAACCGGCGCGGCGCCCAGCAACAGTTGCAGGCCCTTTGGTTGCAAGGTGAGCCCCTCTCGGTGGTGTTGGGAGATATCGACCATTTCAAACAGGTCAATGACCGCTACGGCCACCCTGCGGGTGATGCCGCGCTCTGCGCCGTCGCCCACGCCATGGCGAGCCAGCTGTTGCCGGGGGAGAGTCTGGCCCGTTGGGGCGGAGAGGAGTTTCTGCTGATCCTGCCTGGTTGCGATATTGAACAGGCAGCACGGCGCGCCGAACAGCTGCGCCAGCATGTCAGTACCACCCGATTGCCATGGCAGGGGAAACAGCTCTCCCTCACCATCAGTCTGGGGTGTGCCAGCATGAAGGGGCAGGAGAGCATCGACTATCTGCTGATGATGGCAGACCGGGCCCTTTATCAGGCCAAGGATCAGGGCCGTAACCGGGTTGTCAGCTCGACGGAATAGAGTAATAACCAGAAAGAAAAGCCGACTCGCAGCCATAAAAAAACCGAAGCACAAGGCTTCGGTTTTTTACTGCGCAACTGGCGTGAGCCAGCCGGGCATTACTTCTTGATACGGATAACCGGGGTCTCGCCCACAGTCACGGCACCAGTCATTTTGATCAGCTCTTTGATCTCGTCCATGTTGGAGATGACCACCGGAGTCAGGGTAGACTTGGCTTTCGCTTCCAGAACGGCCAGATCGAACTCGATGATGGTGTCGCCACGCTTGACCTGCTGGCCTTCCTGAGCGATACGCTTGAAGCCTTCGCCTTTCAGTTCAACGGTGTCGATACCGAAGTGAACGAACAGCTCGATACCGGAGTCGGATTCCAGAGAGAACGCATGGTTGGTCTCGAAAATCTTGCCGATGGTACCATCGCACGGAGCAACCATCTTGTTGCCAGCCGGCTTGATGGCGATACCGTCACCAACGATCTTCTCGGCGAAGACAACGTCAGGCACATCTTCGATCGGCACGATTTCGCCAGACAGCGGAGCAAAGATTTCGATGCCGCCGGTGTCAGAGCTATCGTCGGAAACCAGTTTCTTCAGTTTATCAAACAGACCCATATAAAGCTCCTAGAGATGATTTGTCGCTGTTTGCAGCCGATCTTAGCAGACTGCTTTCTGCTTAATAAAGTTATCTACGCATGCTTCGATTTCAGCGGCGGTGGCAAAGCTCAGTGCTTGATCAGCCATTGCCTTCACATCTTCGAAGTTGGTGTTGCGGATAAGCTTCTTGATACGCGGTACAGAGATGGCGCTCATGGAGAACTCATCCAGACCCATACCCAGCAGCAGCAGGGTAGCGCGCTCGTCACCAGCCAGTTCACCACACATACCGGTCCACTTGCCTTCGGCGTGGGACGCATCGATAACCATCTTGATCAGGGTCAGGACGGAGGGTGACAGCGGGTTGTACATGGCGGAGATCATCTCGTTACCACGATCGACAGCCAGGGTGTACTGGGTCAGGTCGTTGGTACCGATACTGAAGAAATCCACTTCCTTGGCCAGATGATGAGCCATCACGGCAGCGGCCGGGGTCTCGATCATGATACCCACTTCGATGGATTCATCAAAGGCTTTGCCTTCGGCACGCAGTTCGGCTTTCAGCGTCTCTACGGTGGCTTTCAGGCTACGGAACTCTTCGACAGAGATGATCATCGGGAACATGATGCGCAGTTTGCCGAAGGCAGAGGCGCGCAGAATGGCCCGCAGCTGAGCATGCATGATGTCTTCGCGGTCGAAGAAAATACGCACGGCACGCCAGCCCAGGAAGGGGTTCATCTCTTTCGGGAAATTCATGTACGGCAGCTCTTTGTCGCCGCCAATGTCCATGGTACGCACGATGATCGGCTGATCCGGCATCGCTTCGGCCACTTCTTTGTAGGCTTTGAACTGCTCTTCTTCGGTCGGCAGCGCGTCACGGTCCATGAACAGGAACTCGGTACGGTACAGACCCACGCCTTCGGCGCCATTGCGGATGGCACCTTCGGTATCCTTGACGGTACCGATGTTGGCGCACACTTCGACCTGGTGACCATCCAGCGTGATGGCAGGCAGATCTTTCAGCTTGGCCAGCTCATCTTTCTCGGCCTGGAACTGAGCCTGGAACTTCTTGGCTTCGGTCAGCTGTTCAGCGGTCGGATTGATGATGATCTGGTTGTTGATCGCATCCAGCACCAGCATGTCACCGTTCTTGACTCGCTCGGTGATGTCGTTGGTGCCTACCACGGCCGGCAGCTCCAGGGAGCGGGCCATGATAGAGGTGTGAGAGGTACGGCCACCGATGTCGGTAACGAAACCCAGCACATATTTCAGGTTGATCTGAGCGGTTTCAGACGGGGTCAGGTCTTTGGCGACCAGGATCACCTCTTCGTCGATGGTGCTCAGGTTGACAACGGGGATGCCCAGTACGTTCTTGACCAGACGGGTACCGATGTCACGGAAGTCGGTAGCGCGTTCGCGCAGATAAGGGTCATCCAGCTCGGCCATCATCTTGGCGTACTGTTCGATCACCTCATAGATGGCTTTGTCAGCGGAAGCCTTGTTCTCTTTGATGAAGGATTTGATATCCCCTTCCAGCTCCTCATCTTCGAGCAGCATGATGTGGCCTTCGAAGATGGCCTCTTTTTCCTCACCGAAGGTGCGACCGGCCATCTCTTTGATGGCTTCCAGCTGGGTAGCTGACTTGGTACGAGCTTCGAGGAAACGGTTGATCTCGGCATCAATCTGGTCAGCAGAGATTTTGCCCTGATTGATAACGATTTCATCTTCTTTCAGAAGAAGCGCCTTACCGAATGCGATACCGGGGGACGCAAGAATGCCAGATATCATAATCCTTCCTATTAAAACGACTGTGGGGGAGGAATCTAAAGCTGGATTACTCCAGCTCGTCCATCAGGGCAACCAGCTTCTCAACAGCTTGCTGAGCATCCGGGCCGTCAGCCTGGATAGTTACGTTGGTACCCTTGGTCAGGCCCAGGGTCTGCAGCTTGAACAGGCTCTTGGCGCTGGCGGACTTGCCACCGGAGACCACAGTGATCTCGCTTTGGAATTCTTTGGCTTCTTTCACGAACTGAGCTGCCGGACGGGTGTGCAGGCCGTTTTCAGCAGTAATAACAACAGACTTCTCGTACATGGTTTCACCCCATATTATTGATATTTTTTGGTGGATTGGTCGTTTTTGAAGCAACCTGACCCACCGTGTCAGTATGGATATGTTGTAAAGTAACGAAAGCAGACCCGCAATGGTTTAATCCAGGTCAAGTTTCTGTGCAGTAATCGGCGCGCTGGTTGGCAATTTTCAGTTATTGGGCTACAAGCCGCATCAGGACTGGCCTGAAATTATTTTATAACGAAAAATAACACTTTGTTACTTTGTGATACCCAGCCAGCAAACACCGCGTGACGCCGCACAGGATATGAGATTTAGAGCGGAATGTCTGCTTTTTTTCTCACTCCGGAACTTGTTATTTTACCCCAAAAAATAAGGATCAAGTGACACTAACAGGGGTTGAGTCTAGCCCATAAAGAAGCGGCGCTCCTGGGAGCGCCGCTGTTTTGAAATATTTCGATCAGTTACTGCTGCAGCTCCTGCTCGCTGAACACCCCAGCAAACAGGGCGCTAGAGAGGTAACGCTCCGCCGCACTCGGCAGGATGACCACTATGGTTTTGCCTGCAAATTCCGGCAGCTCGGCAAGACGGCTGGCAGCCACCACCGCAGCACCTGAGCTGATACCGGCCAGGATCCCCTCCTCCTCCATCAGGCGACGGGCCATCTCGATGGCTTCATCGCTGGTCACCTTCTCCACCCGGTCGATGAGGGAGAGGTCCAGGTTGCCCGGGATAAAGCCGGCGCCGATCCCCTGGATCTTGTGGGGGCCCGGTTTGATCTCTTCCCCGGCCAGCTTCTGGCTGATGACCGGCGACTCGGCCGGTTCGACCGCAACAGAGACCACCGCCTTGCCTTTAGTATGCTTCAGATAGCGGGAGACCCCGGTAATGGTGCCGCCGGTACCGACCCCGGCCACGAACACATCCACTTCGCCGTCAGTGGCATCCCAAATCTCGGGGCCGGTGGTCTTTTCGTGGATCTCCGGGTTGGCCGGGTTTTCAAACTGTTGCAGCAACACATACTTACCCGGCTCGGACTCGAGGATTTCGTTGGCCTTGGCAATGGCCCCCTTCATGCCGAGCGGCCCTTCGGTCAGCACCAGATTGGCACCGAGCGCCTTGAGCAGCTTGCGGCGCTCCAGGCTCATGGTGGCCGGCATGGTCAGGGTGATGGGATAGCCGCGAGCTGCCGCGACAAAGGCCAGAGCAATACCCGTGTTGCCGCTGGTGGGCTCGATAATCTCCTTACCCTTGGTCAGGATGCCGCGCTTCTCGGCATCCCAGATCAGGTTGGCACCGATACGGCACTTGACGCTGAAGCTGGGGTTGCGGCTCTCGATCTTGGCCAGCACGCGGCCTTTGGTAACACGGTTGAGACGAACCAGCGGGGTGTGACCGATAGTCTGGCTGTTGTCCTCAAAAATTTTGCTCATGGCGCTATCCCTGTGTTTGTTACGACGATGAAACAAGATTACCCTGTGGTTTCTGAATGAGAAGTGACTATTCGTTATAACCATATGGTATTACAACATATAGAGCTTATTCTCTCTGGCCCCTGACTCCGGGCGCCAATCGTCAAAGGAACCGACGTTATGGGATTTTCAGGAAGCAGCCAGTATCTCGCCTCCGATGCATTGAAGATGGCGGTCAATGCCGCCATCACCCTCGAAAAACCGCTGCTAATCAAAGGGGAGCCGGGCACCGGCAAGACGGTGCTGGCAGAAGCGGTCGCCGACCATCTCGGCACCGATCTCATTGCCTGGCATATCAAGTCCACCACCAAGGCTCAACAGGGACTCTACGAATATGATGCGGTAGCACGGCTGCGCGATTCCCAGCTCGGCGACCCCAGAGTGGCCGATATCAGCCACTACATTCGCCAGGGCAAGCTGTGGCAGGCTTTTAGCACCGAGCAGCGACCGGTGCTGCTGATCGACGAGATCGACAAGGCCGACATCGAATTCCCCAACGATCTGCTGCTGGAGCTGGATCGAATGGAGTTCGATGTTTACGAGACCGGCGAGCGAGTCAAGGCACGCCAGCGGCCGGTGGTCATCATCACCTCCAACAATGAAAAAGAGCTGCCGGATGCCTTCCTGCGCCGCTGCTTTTTCCACTACATCCGCTTCCCCGACAAGGCCGAGATGCAGGCCATCGTCAAACTCCACTACCCCGACCTCAAGGAGAGCCTGCTTGGCGAGGCAATGGATCTCTTCTTCGAGCTGCGCGAGGTAGAGGGGCTGCGCAAGAAACCCTCCACCTCGGAGCTGCTGGACTGGATCCGCCTGCTGCTGGCCGACGATATCGCCCCCGAGGCGATGCGCGCCCGCGAGCCCGGCAAGCTGGTGCCCGCGCTATATGGCGCCCTGCTCAAGACCGAGCAGGATTTGCATCTCTTTGAGAAACTCGCCTTTCTGGCCCGGCGCGGCAGCTGACCCATGCTGATCGACTTTTTTACCCACCTGCGCCGCCACAAGCTCCCCTGCAGCCTGCGCGAGCTGCTGGACTTGCACGCCGCACTGGCGGCCCGACTGGTCGCTGTCGATATGGACGAGTTCTACCAGCTCTCCCGCTGCCTGCTGGTAAAAGACGAGGCCCACTACGATCGCTTCGATCGCGCCTTCGCCGAATACTACGAGGGGCTGGAAGCCATCCCCCTGCTGCCGGAAAACCTTCCCGAGGAGTGGCTGCGCAAGGAGTTCGAACGGCTGTTGAGCCCAGAGGAGAAGGCGTTACTCAAATCCCTCGGCGGACTTGACAAGCTGCTGGAGACCCTTAACCAGCGATTACGCGAGCAGAAAGAGCGCCACGCCGGTGGCAACAAGTGGGTGGGAACCGGTGGCAGCAGCCCGTTTGGCCATGGCGGTTTTCACCCCGAGGGCGTTCGCATGGGTGGAGAGGGGCAGCATGGCAAGGCGGCCAAGGTGTGGGAGGCCCGTCACTATCGCAACTTCAGCGATGACTCGCCGCTCGGCCAGCGCGCCATTCAGCTGGCGCTGCGCAAGCTCAGACGCTGGGTGCGCAAAGGCAATCCCGACGAGCTGGATCTCGACGACACCATAAAAAGTTCAGCCCGCCAGGGCTGGCTCGATGTGAAGCTGCGGCCCGAGCGCCACAACGGGGTGAAGCTGTTGGTTTTCTTCGATGTGGGAGGCTCCATGGATGCCCACGTGGCCGAGGTGCAGCGTCTCTTCTCTGCGTTGCGCCACGAGTTCAAGCATCTGGAGTACTTCTATTTTCACAACTGCCTCTACGACTTCGTCTGGAAGGATAACGCCCGCCGCTTTGAGGAGCGGTTCGATACCCTGCGGCTGCTGCGCACCTACGGCAGCGACTACCGGGTGATCCTGGTGGGGGATGCCACCATGGGCCCCTACGAGATCACCTGGCCAGGCGGCAGCGTCGAGCAGTGGAACGAGGAGTCGGGTCAGGTGTGGCTTACCCGCTTGCAGCAGCACTTTCCCAAACTGGTGTGGATCAATCCCACCCCACGGCGGGAGTGGCTCTGGCATCCCTCCATCAAACTGATGAATGACGTGGTTGGCGGACGGATGCATCCGCTGACCCTGGCGGGTCTCGCTGCGGCGATCGACCAGCTGTAACCCTCTCTACCCTATAAACCGACAAGCCGGGAACGCACCCGGCGAGGAGCAAAGATGACCTCTATCGTGATCAGTGGTTCAGGCCTCTATACCCCACCCTTTGCCGTCAGCAATGAAGAGCTGGTGGCCGCCTTCAACCAGTATGTGGATCTCTACAACGAGGAGAACGCCTCCGCCATCGATGCCGGCCAGCTTCCCGCCAAGCAGCACTCCAGCTGCGAGTTCATCGAGAAGGCATCCGGCATCAAGAGCCGTTATCTGGTGAGCCGCGAGGGAGTACTCAATCCCGATATCATGCAACCGCTGCTGACGGAGCGACCCGACGAGATGCCCTCCATCATGGTGGAGATGGCAGTAGCCGCCGCCGAGCAGGCGCTGATCGCCGCCGGACGCGAGCCCGGCGAGATCGATCTGGTGATCGTCGCCGCCTCCAACATGCCACGCCCCTATCCGGCACTGGCCATCGAGCTGCAGCACTATCTGGGGGCGAGCGGCATGGCCTTTGACATGAACGTGGCCTGCTCGTCCGCCACCTTCGGCATCAAGACAGCCGCCGACATGCTGGCGGCAGGCACCGCCAACGTGGCGCTGGTGGTCAATCCGGAGATCTGCTCGGGGCACCTCAATTTTCGCGATCGTGATAGCCACTTTATCTTCGGTGATGCCTGCACCGCGGTGCTGCTGGAGCGGGAGACCGATTGCAAGGTGGCCAATCCGTGGCAACTGGTGGCCAGCAAGCTGGTGACCCAGTACTCCAACAACATCCGCAACAACTTCGGCTTTCTGAACCGGCTGAGCCCGCGCACCCGCTACGGCGACGACAAGCTGTTTCGCCAGCAGGGGCGCAAGGTGTTCAAGGAGGTGTTGCCGCTGGTGTGCGACCAGATAGCCAACCAGCTCGATGAGCAGGGCTGGCCTGCCGAGAGCCTGAACCGGCTCTGGCTCCATCAGGCCAACCTCACCATGAACCAGTTCATCGGTCGCAAGCTGCTCGGTCACGATGCCAGCCAGCAGGAGGCGCCGGTCATTCTTGATAGCTATGGTAATACCAGCTCGGCGGGTTCCATCATCGCGTTTCATCTGTACAATCGCGACCTTCCTGCGGGGGCTCGCGGCGTACTGTGCTCCTTTGGCGCTGGCTACTCCATCGGTAGCCTGCTGCTGCGGCGCCTGTAATGGCGGGCCTCCCGCCGACATAACAATAACCAGCAACATGGGTGGGAATATGCAGAGGATCACGGGGCGCTGCGCCCTGCACTACGGGGTAACCCTGTCACTATTTTGTCTCTATGGCTGGCAGGTTTGCCCGTTTCTCGAGAGTCTCACCCTGCCCCAGTTGCTGGGGCCGACCCTGGTGACGTTCGCCATCATGTTCGCCGTTCGCAATTGGCTGCTCTCAAGGCGGCCCCTGCCGCGCAACGGGCTGGACGGGTTTGGACTGGAGGTGGGTTTCTACCTGCTGGGAGCGCTGCTGCTCTCGGGCTACAACGCCCTGGCCCACGACTTTCCGCTGGAGAGTCACCTCAAGGTGCTGCTGGGGATGACCACCCTCGGCTTTCTGGTGGCGGCCGACCTGACCCTGGAGCGGGATTGGAATCGAGCCAGAACACGGCAAGCCGAGCAGAGCCTGGCACTGAGCCACCCGCTGGCCATGCCGCTGCCACGCAAGTTCACCCTCTTTACCCTGGCGACCCTCACCCTGCTGGGAGGCGTCTTCTTCTTGTTGTTCAACAAGGATCTGGAGTGGCTGGTGACGGTGGAGCGCAGCCTGCCGAGGGTCGATGCCCAGCACTACATCCTGTGGGAGATCGCCTTCGTAATGACGGTGACCTTCTGTTATCTCGCCCTCATTATTCACGGTTATGGTCGCAATCTCGGCCTCTCCCTGCGCCAGCAGACCAGCACCATGGCCAGAGTGCAGTGCGGTGACTTTGACGCCCGGGTGCCGGTCACCCGGGATGACGAGTTTGGCCTTATCGCCGCCAGCACCAATCTGATGATCGGCGAACTGAAATCCCGCAGTGACGAGCTCAACCTGACCCGCGACGTGGCCATCCTCGGCCTCGCCTCGCTGGCAGAGACCCGTGACAACGAGACCGGCGCCCATATCATCCGCACCCAGCACTACGTCAAGGTGCTGGCGCAATACCTCAGTCGCAGCGATTGGAATCGCTATCCGCTCGATGACGCCACCATCGACCTGCTGTTCAAGTCGGCTCCCCTGCACGATGTGGGCAAGGTGGGCATTCCCGATGCCATCCTGCTCAAACCGGGCAAGCTGACCGACGAGGAGTTCGCCATCATGAAGCGCCACCCGCAGATCGGCGCCGATGCGCTGGCGAGTGCCGAGGCGCAGCTGGGCTCCAACTCCTTCCTGCGGCTGGCCCGGGAGATCTCCCTCACCCATCACGAAAAGTGGGATGGCAGCGGCTATCCGGCTGGGCTGGCGGGTGAGAATATTCCTCTCTCGGGGCGGCTGATGGCGGTGGCAGATGTCTACGATGCCCTCATCTCGAAACGGGTCTACAAACCTGCTTTCAGCCATGAGGAAGCGAAGGAGATCATCGTGAAGGGGAGCGGCAGCCATTTTGATCCCGGCATTGTCGCGGCGTTTCTCGCCTGCGAGACGCAGTTCAGGGAGATTGCCGCACAGTTTCAGGATCACCACTGAGCAAGTACATCCCGACCAGCTTGCCCTGATGGCTGACAGGGCAACTGGCGTCATAAATTGTACACAAACAGGTCTGACCATGGCCGACTCAGCACCATGCTGACGGCCTTTGCCACGCCGCGCCCATATTGATATTTCCCTTTATTTACAGCTGTTTTTTGTCATTTTGTGATCCGGGTTCGTGCCGATGACGCAACCGGGATCACAAGATGGCAGGAAAAGACCGCAATTTGCCCTCCGGCGCCAATGATGGCTTCCAATGAAAGCGAGGTTTGCTATCATCCGGAGACATTTTTTCATCTGTCGTCGGCTACAAAAGAATACCCTCATGTACACACAGTTCTTCGGCCTTTCGGAACACCCATTTTCCATCTCGCCCAATCCCAAGTACCTCTATATGAGCGAGCGCCACGGCGAAGCTCTTGCTCATCTCAACTATGGATTGCAGGATGGCGGCGGCTTTGTGCTGCTGACCGGCGAAGTGGGCACCGGCAAAACCACCGTCTCCCGCTGCCTGCTGCAACAGCTGCCCGCCGAGACCGAGATCGCCTATATCCTCAACCCCTCTCTGACCGAACGGGATCTGCTGGCCGCCATCTGTGACGAGTTTCAACTCACCTATCCCGAAGATGCCGGGATCAAGCGGCTGTTCGACCTTATTCGCGATCACCTGCTGGCCAACCTGGCGGCAGGCAAGCGCAGCGTGGTACTGGTGGATGAGGCGCAGCACCTGCTGCCCGGCGTACTGGAGCAGCTGCGTCTGCTCACCAACCTCGAAACCGACGAACGGAAACTGCTGCAGGTGGTGCTGATCGGTCAGCCCGAGCTGCAAGAGATACTGCGTCAACCCCTGCTGCGCCAGCTGGCCCAGCGCATTACCGCCCGCTATCACCTGCTGCCGCTCTCCCACAGCGATGTGGATGCCTACGTCCGGTTCCGGCTGCAAGTGGCGGGGTGTGTGCAACCCATTTTTACCCCGCGCGCCATCAAGGCGCTCCATCGCCTGAGTGGCGGGATCCCCCGTTTCATCAATCTCATCTGCGACCGCGCCCTGATCGCCGCCTTCGCCCGTGGCAGCTACAAGATTGTCAACCGCGATATCAGCCAGGCCGCCTTCGAGGTCAATGGTGTGCGGGACGAAGGAAGCTGGGCCTCCGGTCTGATGGTGATGCTGGCAGGCGCCCTGCTGGTGACCGCAGGCTGGTGGGGTTGGCAACTTTTCGGCGTGTTCCCCACCCGGCCGGTAGTCAAGGTCGAGGTGCCGGTCACCATCGACGAGACCGCCGAGCAGCAGGAGCAGCTGACCGAGGCGATCAATCAGGCCCTCGACCCCGACAGCGCCATGCAGAATCTCTATCGGGTCTGGGGTTATGAACCGGAACCGTTCGAGGCAACCTGCGACAACGCGCCCCGTGCCGGTCTGCGCTGTCAGGAGGGAGAGGCAAGCCTCGACGAGCTGCGCGCCCTGCAGTATCCCGCCATGATCACGCTCACTGACCAGACTGGCGGCCTCTACTATGCGACCTTGGTCAATCTGGGGCCGAACAAGGCCAGCCTGATGATCGGTGACCAGAGCTGGCAGGTGGATCGCCAGTGGCTCAGCGACAACTGGGGCGGCAGCTACACCCTGCTCTGGCGCATGCCGAAAGGGGGCGTCAGCCTGATCGCCAGCAATGCCGGTCAGACCCAGATCCAGTGGCTCGACAATGCCCTCAGCCGTGCGTTGCAACAACCCGAGCGCAAGGTGCGCCGTTTCGATGGCGAGCTCAAAAGCAAGCTGCAGCAGTTCCAGCGGGATCAGGGGCTGACCCCTGATGGCATCGCGGGCAGCAACACCCTGCTGCGTCTCAACGCCCTCTCCGGTGAACCCATGCCCAGACTGGAGGAGGCCTCCTGATGTCTACCCTGCTCAAGGCGCTGCGCCGTGCGCAGCAACCGCAACTCTCCGCCCATATTCCGGCCATGGGCTTGCCCATGCCCCGGGAAGAGGAGCGCAGCCCACGCCGCATCGGCTGGCTGCTGGCTCCCCTGGCCTTGCTGCTGGGGGCGGGCGCCAACTATGGCTGGCATCTGATCCACCTGCGCCCCATAGAGGAGAAGGTGGAGGTGAAAGAGGTGATCACTCCACCCTTCGTGCGGGTCGAACCCAAGGCGATGGTGACCCGTCCGCTGCCCCCGCCCCTGCCGGAGCCGGTGGTACAACCCAGAGCAGTGGCCAAAAACGAAGGAACCAGTCAGGGGAATACCCCCACGCTGAGTCTGGCCGAGCAGCTGATGAAAGCCCTCAATGAAACCCCATTGCAGGAGACGCCACACGCCACCGGCCAGAACAACGTGCAACCAGCCCAGTTGATGGCGCTGGGCTCGGCACCCCAATCGGTGCGCCAGCAGGTACCGCAATTGAGCTATGGCTCTCATGTGTTCTCCTCCAACCCCGCCAAGCGCGCCGTGGTGCTCAATGGCCGGGAATACCGGGAGGGGAGCGAAATCGCCCCGGGAGTCGTGCTCGCCACCATCGACCAGCAATACATAGTGCTGCAGGTCGCCGGACAGAGCGTGACCCTCAAGGCGCTGCAGGATTGGCGAGGATGAGTACGCACCGTACCCTGATGTTCGCTGGCAAGCAGGATGCACCTCACCTGAGTGCCACTTTTGTGAGCATTCAAAGGTTTACGGTGTGATGAAATATCCATTTTTAGGGTTTGGCGCGCCCCGACCCGTTGTGTCACAGCCACCGGCCGTACACAATACGCAGCCGCCCCAGAGCCTGGAATTTGTTGATTAATATGACGCTACGATTCAGGGATGACATCTTGACCATGCTGCTGGCCCAGTGCCGGCGGCTTCCCATGACCAGAGTCACCCAGGTGGCCTTTCTGGCGCTGTTGATCATGCTGGCCCAGCAGAGCGCCGCCCTCACCTGGCGTCTGCTCACCCTGGCAAGTCCGCAAACCAGCCAACCGTGGCAACCCTCCGCCGTGGCGGTCAGCGGCCAGAGCAACCCGCGCCTTGAACTGGGTGAGGTGAGCCGACTGGCGCTGTTTGGCAAGGCGATCCCCAAGGCGCAGGCCAAAGCCGCCGTGGCCGCCAATGCGCCGCGTACCCAGCTCAATGCCCAGCTCAACGGGGTGTTGGCAAGCTCAGATCCCGCCAAATCCATCGCCATCATCGCCATGTCCGGCATCCAGAACTCCTACGGGGTCGGTGACATGATTGACGGCACCCAGGCGCGGATCCGGCAGGTCTATCCGGATCGGGTGATCATCGAGCGGGATGGCCGCGACGAGACCCTGATGCTGGATGGCGAGGAGTATGGCAAGCCGCTGCCGCAGACCAACACCGCCCCCCTTGGCTCCCTGCGCAGCGAGCTGATGGCCGATCCGGGCAAGATCACCGATTACCTCAATATTTCACCGGTTCAGGTGGATGGCCGCATGACCGGCTATCGCCTCAATCCGGGCAGCAATCCTGAGTTTTTCAACCAGAGCGGGCTGCAGGCCAATGACCTGGCTATCAGCATCAACGGGCTGGATTTACGGGACAACATGCAAGCCATGCAGGCGATGCAGCAGATGGCTGGCGCAACGGAAATGACAGTGACCGTCGAGCGACAGGGCGAACAGTTCGACATCTATGTGCGCTTGTCAGAATAATGATTTGGAGTCGTACCAATAATGACCACTAAAGGGAAAGGCTGGCGTCTGGCCACTATCGCAGCGGCACTGATGATGGCGGGCTCAGCCTGGGCCACCGAATACTCTGCCAGTTTCAAGAACGCCGACATTGAAGAGTTCATCAATACGGTGGGCAAGAACCTCAATAAAACCATCATCATAGAGCCATCGGTGCGCGGCAAGATCAACGTGCGCAGCTACGACCTGCTCAATGAGGAGCAGTACTACCAGTTCTTCCTGAGCGTGCTCGACGTCTACGGCTTTGCCGTGGTGCCGATGGACAATGGGGTACTCAAGGTGCTGCGCTCGCGGGATGCCAAGACCTCCGCCATTCCGGTGGTGGATGGCAGCAACCCGGGCATGGGCGACGAGATGGTGACCAGGGTAGTACCGGTACGCAATGTCTCGGTTCGTGAACTGGCGCCGTTGCTGCGCCAGCTCAACGACAACGCCGGTGGTGGCAACGTGGTGCACTACGAGCCCTCCAACGTGCTGCTGATCACCGGCCGCGCTGCCGTGGTCAACCGCCTGGTGGAAGTGGTGAACCGGGTCGACCGCGCCGGCGATCAGGATGTGGACATCATCAAGCTCAAGTTTGCCTCGGCGGGGGAAATGGTACGGCTGGTAACCAACCTCAACAAGGATGGCAACCCGCAGGGCGGCACCGCCTCCCTGCTGCTCTCCCCCAAGGTGGTGGCCGACGAGCGCACCAACTCTGTGGTGGTGAGTGGTGAACCGAAAGCGCGCGCCCGCATCATCCAGATGGTGCGCCAGCTCGACCGCGACCTGCAGAGCCAGGGCAACACCCGGGTCTTCTACCTCAAATATGGCAAGGCCAAAGACATGGTCGAGGTGCTCAAGGGGGTCAGCTCCAGCATCGAGGCTGACAAGAAGGGCGGCGGCGCAACCACAGGTGGCGCCAGCATCGGCGGTGGCAAGCTGGCCATCTCCGCTGACGAGACCACCAATGCGCTGGTCATCACCGCCCAGCCGGACGTGATGTCCGAACTGGAGCAGGTGGTGGCCAAACTCGATATCCGCCGCGCCCAGGTGCTGGTGGAGGCGATCATCGTTGAGATGCAGGATGGCGACGGCCTCACCCTTGGCGTCCAGTGGGGCAATGCCAACGGCGGTGGCACCCAGTTCACCAACTCCGGTCTGCCTCTCGGCAGCGCCATTGCGGCGGGCAAGGATTACCAGAATGGCAAGACCGACACCGCTGCCGGTCTGCTGAAAGAGTTCAACGGCATGGCCGCCGGTTTCTATCACGGCGACTGGGCCATGCTGGCCACGGCGCTGGCCTCCAATACCAAGAACGATATTCTCTCCACCCCGAGTATCGTCACCATGGACAACAAGGAGGCCTCCTTCAACGTCGGTCAGGAGGTCCCGGTCCAGAGCGGTTCGCAAAGCTCCACCACCAGCGATCAGGTGTTCAACACCATCGAACGCAAGACGGTGGGCACCAAGCTGGTGGTGACCCCGCAGATCAACGAAGGGGATTCGGTGCTGCTCAATATCGAGCAGGAGGTCTCCAGCGTCGCCCAGACCCAGGCGACCGGTACTGCCAACCTTGGCCCCACCTTCGACACCCGTACCGTCAAGAACGCGGTGCTGGTCAAAAGCGGCGAAACCGTGGTGCTGGGCGGTTTGATGGACGAACAGACCAAGGAGCAGGTCTCCAAGGTGCCGCTGCTTGGCGATATTCCGGTGCTGGGCTATCTGTTCCGCTCCACCTCCAACACCACCTCCAAGCGCAACCTGATGGTCTTTATCCGGCCCACCATCTTGCGTGATGCGGACGTCTATACCGGTGTCTCCAGCAACAAATACTCCCTGTTCCGCGCCGAACAGCTTGATGCGGCTGCCCAGGAGGGCTATCTCACCTCGCCCAAACGTCAGGTATTGCCTGCCTATGGCCAGGATGTGATGGTGTCGCCCGAGCTGCAAAAAGAGATCCAGAAGCAGATCAACGAGATGCGGAGCAGACAGCAGAACACTGTCGAGACCACCACCCCGTTTGTGCAGAGTAAGCCCTGATGAGTGCCTACCATCTGGATGGAAGCGTCGGGCCTGCGCCACTGCCCGAGCTCCCCTTTGTCTTTGCCCGCAACTTCGGGGTGATCCTGATTGAGCGGGACGGCGCCCCCGTGCTGCAGTGCCGCCCCGGCGTCACCCCGCAGGCCCTGCTGGAAGTGCGGCGGGTCGCGGGTTGCAGCTTCGCGGTGGAGCAACTCGACAACGAGGCCTTCGAAGAGCTGCTGATGGCTCACTACCAGCGAGACTCCTCCGAAGCACGCCAGCTGATGGAAGATCTCGGCAACGAGATGGACTTCTTCGCCCTGGCCGAAGAGCTGCCGCAAAGCGAAGATCTGCTGGACGCCGATGACGACGCCCCCATCATTCGCCTCATCAACGCCATGTTGAGCGAGGCGATCAAGGAAGAGGCCTCCGATATCCATATCGAGACCTTCGAGCGGGCACTGGTGATCCGTTTTCGTATCGACGGGGTGCTGCGGGAGATCCTGCGCCCCCATCGCAAGCTGGCATCACTGCTGGTCTCGCGGATCAAGGTGATGTCGCGGATGGATATTGCCGAGAAGCGGGTACCGCAGGATGGCCGTATCTCGTTGCGTATCGGCGGTCGCGCCGTCGATGTGCGGGTCTCCACCATGCCGTCCAGCTACGGCGAGCGGGTGGTACTGCGTCTGCTCGATAAGAACAACGTGCGCCTCGAGCTCAAGCAGCTGGGGATGACCGCGGCCAACCGCACCATCATCAGCGAACTCATTCGCAAGCCTCACGGCATTATTCTGGTCACCGGGCCGACCGGTTCCGGTAAATCCACCACCCTCTATGCGGCGCTGTCAGAAATCAACTCGCGGGATCGCAACATTCTGACAGTGGAAGACCCTATCGAATATGACCTCGAAGGGGTGGGCCAGACCCAGGTCAACACCAAGGTGGACATGACCTTCGCCCGCGGCCTGCGCGCCATTCTGCGCCAGGATCCGGATGTGGTGATGGTGGGGGAAATCCGAGATCTGGAAACCGCTCAGATCGCGGTGCAGGCGTCGCTGACCGGTCACCTGGTGATGTCGACCCTGCACACCAACACCGCCATCGGCGCCATCACCCGGATGCGGGACATGGGGATCGAGCCCTTCCTGCTCTCCTCGTCGCTCTTGGCGGTGCTGGCCCAGCGGCTGGTGCGCACCCTCTGCCCCGATTGCCGCGCCCCGCGCCCCATCACCGAGCAGGAGCGGCTTGCCATGGGCATCGAGCTGGCCCCCGATCAGCAGGTGTGGCGTCCGGTCGGATGCGAGCTGTGCAACCACACCGGCTACCGTGGCCGGACCGGCATCCACGAGCTGGTGGTGATCGACGAAGCGGTGCGTGAAGCCATTCACAGTGCCAGCGGTGAGCTCGCCATCGAGCGGCTGATCCGCGGCCACACCCCCAGCATCCGCCGTGACGGCATCGACAAGGTCCTCAAGGGGCAAACCAGCCTCGAAGAGGTACTGCGCGTGACCCGGGAAGATTGAGATGGCGGCATTCGAATACAAGGCCCTCGATAACAAGGGGCGCAGCAAGAGCGGCGTGATGGAGGGGGATTCCGCCCGTCAGGTACGCCAGCTGCTGCGCGAACAGGGGCTCACTCCCCTCGAGGTGAACGAGACCTCCGAGAAGGCGAAACGGGAAGCGACCCGCTTCGCCCTGTTCCGGCGCGGCGCCTCCACCGCCGAGCTGGCTCTGATCACTCGCCAGCTGGCCACTCTGGTGGGGGCCGGTCTCACCATCGAAGAGGCGCTCAAAGCGGTGGCCGAGCAGTGCGAAAAAGCGCACTTGCGCTCTCTGGTGGCGACCGTGCGCAGCAAGGTGGTGGAAGGTTATTCGCTGGCCGACTCGCTGGGGGCCTTTCCCCATGTGTTCGATCAACTGTTTCGCTCCATGGTGGCGGCCGGTGAAAAATCGGGCCATCTGGAGAAGGTGCTCAACCGCCTCGCCGACTACACCGAACAGCGCCAGCATATGCGCACCAAGCTGCTGCAGGCGATGATCTACCCCATCGTGCTCACCTGTGTCGCCATCGGGGTTATCTCGATCCTGCTCACCGCCGTGGTACCCAAGGTGGTGGCCCAGTTTGAACACATGGGTCAACAGTTGCCGGGCACCACCCGCTTTCTCATCGGCACCAGCGAACTGATGCAGGCCTACGGCCTCTGGTTCCTGCTGCTGATCTTCCTTGGCAGCTTTGTCTGGCGCTGGTGGCTCACCGATGAAAAGCGTCGCCGACGCTGGCATCAGGTACTGCTCGGTCTGCCGGTGATTGGCCGGGTCAGCCGCGGTCTCAACACCGCCCGCTTTGCTCGCACTTTAAGCATCCTCAACGCCAGTGCGGTACCGCTGCTGGAGGGGATGAAGATCTCCGGCGAAGTGCTCTCCAACGACTTTGCCAGAATGCGCATTCTCGAGGCTGCCGAACGGGTGCGCGAGGGGACCAGTCTGCGCAAGTCACTGACCGAGACCAAGATTTTCCCGCCCATGATGCTGCACATGATCGCCTCCGGCGAGCAGAGCGGCGAGCTCGACAGCATGCTGGAGCGGGCGGCAGACAACCAGGATCGGGAGTTTGAATCCCAGGTCAATATCGCCCTCGGGGTGTTCGAACCCATGCTGGTGGTCTCCATGGCCGGGGTGGTGCTGTTTATCGTGATGTCGATCCTGCAGCCGATCCTCGAGCTCAACAATATGGTGAATATGTAAGTTTCCGGCGTTCGATAGCCCCGCTGCGGCCCGTCGAACCCACCCAGTGATCACTCTTTGATGGGCTATCCCATCTCATTCGTTACGGAGCAACTCATGAACAAACGTCGTCAATCCGGTTTTACCCTGCTGGAAGTCATGGTGGTCATCGTGATCCTCGGCATTCTGGCCAGTCTGGTGGTGCCCAACCTGATGGGCAACAAGGAGAAAGCTGACCAGCAGAAAGCGGTCTCCGATATCGTGGCGCTGGAAAATGCCCTCGACATGTACAAGCTGGACAACAACCGCTACCCGACCACCGAACAGGGCCTGGACGCGCTGGTGACCAAGCCTTCTATCGATCCGGCGCCACGCAGCTACCGCGATGGCGGCTACATCAAGCGCCTGCCGCAAGATCCCTGGGGCAACCCGTACCAGCTGCTGAGCCCGGGCCAGTTCGGCAAAATCGACATCTTCTCCATGGGTCTGGATGGTGAAGCCGGTACCGATGACGACATCGGCAACTGGAACCTGAAGGATTTCCAATAAGTGATATGTCGCCACCGCACTCCTTGTGAGCTGACTGCATGAAGCGATCTCTCTCCTTTCATCGTCAATCCGGCTTTACCCTACTGGAGGTGCTGCTGGTCGCCATGCTGATGGGGCTGGTGGCCACCGCCGTCACCCTCAGCATGGGAGGCGCCAGAGGGGATCGGGAGCTGGACAAGCAGGCGCGTCGCCTGATGGCGACGCTGCAGCTGGCGCAGGAGTATGCGGTGATGGATGGTCGGCTGGTAGGCATTCGCATCGAGGATAACGGCTGGCAGTTTATGCAGCGTCAGGCCAAAGATCGCAAGTGGCTGGCCCTGACTGGCGACAAGCAGTTGGGGCCGGTGCAACTGGCCGAGAACATGACGCTGACGCTGGAGCTAGAAGGCTTTGGCTGGCAGCCGGACTCCGACGAGAAAACCGAACAGAAGCGCGACGAGAAGGAGCGCACGCCACAGTTGCTCATCTTCCCGGGCGGCGAGCTGAGCCCGTTCGTGCTCACCTTCACCCAGCAGGATGACGATGCCCGCTACACCCGCATCGTCAAGGGGGACGAGTTCGGCCGCCTCACCCTGCTCACCGGCGATGAAGATGAAGAGGTGAGCGAATGAAAGCCCGCGGCATGACACTACTCGAAGTCATGGTCGCACTGGCAGTCTTTGCCATCGCGGGTCTCGCGGTAATGAAAACCGCCAGCGAACACCTCTCGGCCCTCAACTATCTGGAGCAGAAGACACTCGCCACCTGGGTGGTAGAGAACCAGCTGGTGCAACAGAAGCTCGAGAACAAGTGGCCCGGTGACAGCTGGGTGGAAGGGGATGAGCAGATGGCGGGCAGCACCTGGTACTGGCGCTATCGCGGCGTCGCCACCGCCGACAACAACTTCCGGGCGCTCGATATGGAAGTGCGCACCGAGGCCAAGGCCGAGAACCCGGTCGCCATGATGCGGACCTATATCAGCCGATGACCCAGCTATCCGCCCGCACGCTTCGCCCCGTCCGCCATGCCGGTTTTACCCTGCTCGAAATGCTGGTGGCGATCGCCATCTTCGCCAGCCTCAGCATGGGTGCCTATCAGGTGCTGCAGGGGGTGCTCACCAGCGACGAGGTGGCCAAGCGCAAGGAGGCTCGCCTCAACGAATTGCAGCTCGCCTTCACCCTGCTGGAGCGAGATATCACCCAGATGGTGCCGCGCAGCGGCCGCATCGAGGGGGAGAACAACAAGGTGCTGCTGGCGGCCTCCCGGTTCGGCCAGCAGAGCGATGACTGGGGCATGGCTTTTATGCGCAGCGGCTGGCTCAACCCGGACGGCATGCTGCCCCGCTCCCATCTGCAGCGGGTCGGCTGGCGTCTCAAGGATCAGAAGCTGGAGCGCCTGAGCTACCTCTATCCGGATCCGGTGATCGGTACCGAGCCGCGTATCCAGCCGGTGTTAGCGGGAGTCACGGCGTTTCGCCTCTACTTCTTCGACAAGGGCAACTGGAAAGAGGAGTGGAGCCAGCGCAGCGTACTGCCCCACGGGCTGGCGGTAGAGCTGGATCTGGAAGATTACGGCACCATTCGCCGTCAGTTCCTGATTGGTGCCGGAGGCCAGCGCGCCGAAGAGAACAGCCAGAGCAGCAATCCCGACCAAAGTGGCAACAACAACGGGAACAGTGGCGGCAACGGCAACGGCAATACCAATAGCGCTAATGGTGACAACCAGAACGGAGGGGGCGCCAATGCGGGCTAATCTCGCCGCCCCCGGTCGCCAGCGCGGCATGGCGCTGCTGGTGGTGCTGCTGATCCTCTCGGTGATGGTGATCATCGCCAGCAATATGAGCAGCCGCCTGCAGCTTGAGCTGCGCCGCACCGCCAACATCACCACCGGCAAACAGGCATGGTGGTATGCCCTCTCGGCAGAGGCGCTGGTAAGCAAGGTGCTGACGCAGGATTTCAAGGACAACCCCGAGGTGGTCAACCTCAGCCAGAACTGGGCCCGCAAGAACACTGTATTTCCGGTGGACGATGGCCAGCTCAAGGGCGAGGTGACCGACCTGCAATCCTGCTTCAACCTCAACAGCCTGAGCGTGGCCTCCAAGGCGGGAAGCGGCGAGGAGCTGGCGCAGCAGCCCTATCCGGTGCAGGTGTTTCGCGAACTGCTCAAGCAGCTAGCGATGGATGATTACGAGGCGGCCCAACTCACCGATGCCATCCGTGACTGGACTGACAAGGATACGGTGCTGGTCTCCAGCCTTGGCGCAGAGGACGCCTATTACGAGGGGCTCAAGCCTCCCTACCTGACCGCCAACCAGTGGATGCTGGGCAAGGACGAGCTGAGGGCGGTGCGCGGGGTGACGGCCAGGGTCTATGCCAAACTGGCCCCCTATGTCTGCACCCTGCCCAGCGACAAGTTGAAGATCAATATCAATACCCTTGCCCCCCAGCGCCCCGAGCTGCTGGTCGCCCTCTATCTGGGCACTATCGGGCTGGATGACGCCAAGCGGGTGCTGAACGAGCGGCCACAGAAGGGGTGGAAAGAGAGCAAGCTGATGACAGACATGCTCGCTCCGGTCGATTCGGTGAAAGGACTGAAAGATGCGCTGGTGGTCAAGAGCGACTTCTTCGAAGCCCGAGTCGTGGCCGAGGTCGGCGATAACCGGGCTTGGCTCGAAACCCTGTTCCAGCGGGGCAAGGACAATAAACTGGTGATGCTGCGCCGCCTCAGTAGCGGCGCCGAATAAACAGCGCACCTGCAGGCCATCGCCCGCGGGTACGAGAGATGTTGGATGCAGCCTGCGGGCTGCGCACCGGTTGCCTGGGCGCACAACGCCCTTTGCAAACCGGTATCGCAGGAGAGAGATGCGTGAGCGAAAGTCTGGTCATCCGACTGGGGACCAATAAACAACAACCCGTGGCCTGGCTGGTCTGGTCCGGTCAGGAGCAGGAGATCATCGCCTCCGGCACCCTGCCCTCGGCCGATGCCTTGGGCGAGCTGCAGGAGCGGGCCGGTGGCCGCCCCGTAGTCACGCTAGTGCCGGGCAGCGATCTGATCTTCCGGCGCGTCACCCTGCCGGGTCGCTACAACCGCCAGTCGGCGGCGGCCCTCCCCTACCTGCTGGAGGAGCAGATCGCCTCCGACGTGGACGAGCTCCATCTGGTGGTGCTGGCCCACGAGGGCCAGCAGGTGGATCTGATGGCAGTGGATCGGCAGAAGATGGGCGAGTGGCTCGGCTGGCTCGATGCCGCTGGCCTCAAAAGCCTGCAACTGCTGCCCGATGTGCTGGCGCTGCCACAGGCCGCTGATGGCTGGTCTGCCCTGCAACTCGGCAGCGAGTGGCTGGTACGCCAGGGCCCCTGTCAGGGGATCGTCGCCGACGAGCCGCTGCTGGCTATCTTGCTGGCAACCGAAGCCGAGCCGGTCACCATCCACAGCCATACCCCGGTGCCCGCCATTGCCGCCGCCAACTGGCAGGCGGCGGAGCCCGAACTCCCCATGCTGCTGCTGGCCAAGGGGGCCCTCACCTGCCGGGCCAACCTGCTGACCGGCCCCTACCGGCCGCAGACCGAATATGCCCGCTACTGGTTGCAGTGGCGCAAGGTAGCCATCACTGCGGGTCTGTTGCTGCTGGTGGCCCTCGGCCAGCGCGGCGTGCAACTCTATCAGCTCACCGAGCAGGACAAGGCGCTGAAAGCGGAGATCCGCGCCGTCTATACCCGCATCTTCCCGGGCGAGAGCCGCATTGTGAACGTGCGCAGCCAGATGAACCAGCATCTGCAACAGATGGGACAAGCCCCGCAAAACGGCGTACTGCTGATGCTCACCGAGCTGGCCCCCACCTTTGCCGAAGTACCCGGCCTCAAGCCGCAGGTGATGCGCTTTGATGCCAGTCGCCGCGAGCTGCGGCTGCAGGTGACCGCTCCCGGCTTTGCCGAGATCGAGCGGTTCCGCGAGCTGGCCGGCAAGCAATTCGAGGTACAGCAAGGCGAGGTGCGCAGCACCGAGGGCAAGGTAGAGGGCGCACTGGTGCTCAAGGGTAAATCATCATGATGGAAAAATTGCAGAGCTGGTGGCACGGCATCACCGCACGGGAACAGCGGCTGGTGGTCGCAGGCGGCGTTCTGCTGCTGGTTGGTCTCTTCTACTGGAGCGTCTGGCAGCCCATCGCCAACCGCATCGCGGAGCGGGAGCGGCAGGTGCAGAACCAGCAGCAGACCCTCGCCTGGCTCAAGGAGAAAGGTGAAGAGGTGCTGGCCATGCAGGGTGGCTCGGGTCGCCAGATCGACACCAGCGGCACCCTGGAAGGGGTGGTCAACCGCACCGCCTTCAACCACAAGATCAAGATTGCCCGGCTGCAACCCCAGGCGCAGGAGCTGCAAGTGTGGATCGACACAGTCCAGTTCGATGACTTGCTGCTCTGGCTCTCCACGCTGGTGGAGCAGCACGGTATTCAGGTTCAAATCATCGAGATCGCCCGCGAGGATCTGGCCCCGGGTCTGGTCAAGGTCAGACGTTTGCAGTTGAGTCGTCCACAATGAAAAAACGCATCCTGATTGCCAGCCTGTTTCTGGCCGCCTATCTGCTCTTTCTGCTGGCCACCCTGCCCGCGGCACTGGTGGCTCGCCATCTGCCGCTGCCTGCCAACGTTGCCAACCTGCTGAAACTGGAAGGGGTGAGTGGCACCCTCTGGAGTGGCCAGATTGCCCGACTGCAATATGCCAGCGAATCGGTGAACCAGCTGCGCTGGGATCTCAACGGCTGGTCGCTGCTGCGCTTCGCCCCCGAAGTGGCCATACGCTTTGGCGATCGCAACGGGCTGAACGGTCAGGGCATTGTCGGCTGGAATGGCGCCGCCTTCGGCCGGGATCTGACCCTCAACGCCCCCGCCCCCTGGTTGCTGAGCCGGGTGCCGATGCGCCTGCCAATCCCGCTCACCGTCAGCGGCCAGCTGCAGCTCAAAGTGGAGCAATTTGCCCAGGGCAACCCCTGGTGTGACAACCTCTACGGCAACCTCGACTGGTACAACGCCAGCGCCGATACCCCGGCGGGCAAGCTGGAGCTGGCCGATTCCGAGGTGAAACTCACCTGCCTCGACTCCAGACTGGTGGCCGAGCTCAAGCAGGGCTCGGATGCGGTGCAGACCATGGGTCGCCTCGAGCTGCAACCCAATGGCCAATACCTGTTCCAGGGCACCCTGAAACCGGGCCCGGCACTGCCACCGCAGATGCAGCAAGGGCTCCCCTTCCTCGGCCAGCCCGACAGTCAGGGCCGCTTCCCCCTGCGCTATCAGGGGCGGCTCTAAGCCATCATTCAAGGTGAAAATGGCTCAGGGACAACCCGAGCCATTTTTATCTTCCATGTGACGTGTCCGTTGAAATGCCAAATACGGCAGATACAAAAAAGCCCAAGCGGGTGACCGCTTGGGCTCTCTCTTTGAATATGGCGGAGGAGGTGGGATTTGAACCCACGGATGGTCGCCCATCGCCGGTTTTCAAGACCGGTGCATTCAGCCGCTCTGCCACCCCTCCGAACGGCGTGCATACTACGCTAAGCCCTTGTTCATATGCAATACATATTTCCTGTGGGATAGTGTGCGGGAGCAAAATGGCAGGTGGCTTGAAATTGTTCCTCGTCATCCCTATTTGTTCTACATACAATGCGTAAACATGCAGTAACAAACAGCGATCACGAGGCGGCTGCTCGCCGTCTCACCCGGACATCAAGAGGACACCCAAGATGGATACCCGTTCTATCTACACTGGCACCCAAAGTGCCGTACGCGATACCAACAAGGTGCTGCGTAACACCTATATGCTGCTCTCCCTCACTCTGGGCTTCTCTGCCGTGGTGGCGGGGGTCGCTACCGTGATGAACATGCCGCCGCTGCACTGGGCCGTGTTCCTGATCGGTGTCTACGGTCTGATGTTCCTGACCGAGAAGAATCGCAACAACAGCATGGGGCTGGTCTTCACCTTCGCCCTGACCGGTCTGCTGGGCTATAGCCTGGGCCCCATCATCAACATGTACATGAACAATGGTGGTGGCGAGATCGTGATGACTGCCCTTGGCGGCACCGCGCTCACCTTCTTCGGTCTGTCGGCCTATGCCCTGACTACCAAGCGTGACCTCTCTTTCATCGGCGGCATGCTGTTCGTCGGTTTCTGGGTACTGCTGGTGGCCATGATTGCCAACATCTTCCTGCAGATGAGCGCCCTGAGCCTGGCTCTGTCCGCCATGTTCATGCTCTTCTCCTCCGGTGCCATCCTGCTGACTACCCAGCAGATCGTGCGCGGCGGCGAGACCAACTACATCTCTGCCACCGTCACCCTGTATGTCTCCATCTACAACATCTTCCTGAGCTTGCTGAGCCTGCTTGGCGGCAACCGCAACTAATCAGAAACCCCGCTTCGGCGGGGTTTTTATTGGCTCCTCTTTCTGTCAGGATAAGTTGTAAATCAAGGATATGAAGCGAAGTGGCCCTGATTTGGATCAGGGCCACTTCGCGCTTGGCGGGTTACTATCTCGCTCTCGTTTCGATCAAGGGTTTCACCTGTCTCATGCCGATGGATCTCTCTGGCCTGCTGCGCCGACTGCTGACCGATAGTCACATCTACTTCGCTCTCAAGGTGCTGCTGGCCATTCTCGGTCTGCTCGCCTTCACCCTGGCCACCGGCAATATCCAGCTCACCGTGCTGCTCTCCCTCGGGGTAGTGGCGGGCGCCATCGCCGAAACCGACGACAGCCTGTGGGGACGGCTCAAGAACCTCGCCATGACGCTGATCTGCTTCATGTTTGCGTCCCTGTGCGTGCAGTTTCTCTACCCCACCCCCTGGCTGTTTGCCATCGGGCTCGCCAGCTCCACCTTTATCTTCGTGATGGTGGGGGCGCTCGGTGCCCGCTATGCCACCATCAGCTTCGGCTCGCTGCTGATCGCCATCTACACCATGCTGGGTGCCGCCAAGGCGCCGGATCTCTTCTACCAGCCGCTGGCGCTCGGCGCTGGCGCCCTCTGGTACGGGCTGGTCTCGTTTATCTGGCTCTG
Organism: Aeromonas sp. Lyrl_2; assembly: GCF_051948815.1. Classification (NCBI taxonomy): domain Bacteria; kingdom Pseudomonadati; phylum Pseudomonadota; class Gammaproteobacteria; order Aeromonadales; family Aeromonadaceae; genus Aeromonas; species Aeromonas sp. Lyrl_2. The sequence goes on along the minus strand of NZ_JAYJLJ010000002.1, from coordinate 91,108 downwards.
GCTGCTGCCCTACAAGACCCTGCACGAGCAACTGGCCCAGAGCTACTTCGCCCTTGGTCGCTACCTGCTGGAAAAATCCCGCTTCTTCCCGGCGGACGAGCACGGCGCCCAGGCCATTCGCCACAATCTGGCCCAGCTCAACATCAATCTGGTGAGCGCGCTGACCCTCACCAAGTCGGCCCTCAATGCCCGCCTGAGCCGCCGCCATCCGGCCAGCCCCGAGCTTGCCAGCCTGCTGCGCCTCTACCTGCTGGCGCTGGAGATTCACGAGCGTGCCACCTCCAGCCACTACCCCTACAGCCGGCTGGAAGCAGAGCTCAAGCAGGGCATCGTACTGGAAGGGTTTCAGGAGGTGTTCCTGCAACTCTCCGAGGCATGCCAGCGGCTCGGTTACGCCATTCTGGTGCACAAGCCCTACGCCCATAACAAGCGCATCCACTGGACGCTGGAGGCCCTCGGCGATCAGCTGGAGTTCACCAATCTCAAGCAGCACTACCCGAAAACCCTGCTGACACCGATGAAGTTCCTGCGCCGCAATCTGGCCAGCATCAACCAGCTGCTGGGCAGCGCCGAAGTGTTGCAAAACCCCGAGCAGCCAGAGCAGGAGCTGCCCGCGCTGGCGCGGCCGCCCCGCCTGCCGCTGCTGGCCCAGCTCAAGCAGCACCTCACCTTGCACTCCATGGTGTTTCGCCATGCGCTGCGTTTGTCACTCGGGCTGGTGATTGGCTACGGCATACTGCAAGCCTTTGATCTGGAAAAAGGCTACTGGATTTTGCTGACCGTGCTGTTTGTCTGCCAGCCCAGCTACAGCGCCACCCGCCGCCGACTGGTGCAACGGATGCTCGGCACCTTCGCCGGTATTCTGGTGGGCATTCCGGTGCTCTGGCTCTTCCCCGAGCTGCACGTTCAGCTGGTGGTGATGGGGCTGGCAGCCTTCCTCTTCTTTACCCAGGTGCGCAACAACTACAGCGCCGCGGTCTGCTTTATCACCCTCTACGTGCTGATGGCGTTCAACCTGCTCGATGGCATCGGCTTTGCGATCCTCGGGCCGCGGCTGCTCGATACCCTGCTCGGCTGCCTGATCTCCTACGGGCTGGTGGCCTGGCTCTGGCCGGACTGGCAGTACAAGCGGCTGCCGACCCTTATCGCCAATTCGCTCTCGGCCAACGCCCGCTATCTCTCGGCAGTGCTGGCGAGCCTCAAGCAGCAACGGGACGAGTCCATCGACTATCGGGTGGCGCGCAAGAGCGCCCATCTGGCGGACAGCGAGCTGGCCACCGCCTGGCAGAGCATGCTGGTGGAGCCGCAAAAACGCCGCCGCTTCCTCGATCTCTGCTTTACCCTCACCTGGCGCAACCACGCCCTGCTCTCCTACATCTCGGCGCTGGGGGCCCATCGCGACAAACTGGAGGCCATCAGCGGACTGGATGAGGTACGCCACCATATCTGCCACACCCTTGAGCAGGCCGCCGGTCATCTGGCGGGCAACCCCTCCAGCTCCATCGGAGGTCAGTGCCCGGTTATAAGTCCGGATAGCAGCGAGGAGCAGCTGATGCTGACCCAGCAGCTCAACCTGATCAGCGAGCTGGCGGATCAGCTGCTGCATCTGGCCAACGAGAGCCGGTTGCTCACCGGGGATCAAGGCGCTACCATGCCCGCCCAATCCTGATAGCCCCATTAGCGAGGAGCCCCCATGTCTGCGTCCGAAAAACATCAGCTGGAATTCAACGGCCAACTCATCGAGACCGATGCCAAGGGCTACCTGCTCAACAGCAACGACTGGAGCGAGGAGCTGGCGCTGGTGCTGGCGGCGCAGGAGGGGATCACGCTTGAGGAGCCGCACTGGGAAGTGGTGCGCTTTGTGCGCGCCTTCTATCTGGAGTTCAACACCTCCCCCGCCATCCGCGCACTGGTCAAGGCGATGGAGAAGCAGTACGGCCCCGAGAAGGGCAATAGCCGCTATCTCTACAAGCTGTTCCCGGAAGGCCCCGCCAAGCAGGCGACCAAGATTGGCGGCCTGCCCAAGCCGGTGAAGTGCATCTGACCCCATGCATCTCATCCCATAACAACGGGGGGCCGCAACTGCGGCCCCCGTTGTGTTTGGTGCACTATCTTCGCGCACCTCGCATTCATATCCCTCAGGCTTCCAGCCAGCCTTATTCCCGCTTGTCAGCCAGCGCCACCAGCTGCTCCGCCAGCCGATGACCGTGCAGGTAGGAGGCGATCAGCTCGCTGTCCGCCTTGCCGATTTCAATCTGCTGATACCAGTGCTCCAGCATGGCGGCAAAGCCGCGCTGGGCCAGCACCGGCTGCCAGTCGTTGGGAGCCAGCATCTCGGCCTGCTTGTCGCGGGCGATGATGCCGCGGGTGCAATTCTCAAGGTGCAGGGAGAGGTTGTCGCCGTAGGCATCGATGCGCTCCTCGGTGATCCCGGCGCTGCGGTTCATGCTGCCGCTGATGGCGCGATCGCTGCTCTGCCAACTGACGCTTACCCCAGCCAACAAGCTGTGGTCCTGCGCACAGGGGCGCAATACCGTATGAAAGTCGCCGCCCGGCACGCCACCATAGAAGCAGAGGCTGTCGAGCACATGGATAAAGTCATCGAACATAAAATCCCGCGCCTTGCCCGGCAGGGCGAAGCGGTGTTTCTGCCACTTCAGCTCGGTGAGCTGCTGGGCCCTCGCCTCGGCCATGGCGGGCAGATAGCGGCGGTTAAAGCCGGTAAAGAGGGCGCAATCTTGTGCGATGGCGAGGTTGGCCAGCGCTTCTGCCTCGGCCAGATTGTCGCACAGGGGCTTGTCGACAAAGGTGGGGATACCCGCACGCAGGCACTGCTCGGCCAGCTCGCGGTGAACGGCGGTGGCGGCGTGGATCATCACGGCATCGGGACGGCTGGCCAGCATGGCCGCCACATCGGTAAAGCACTCGGCGACCCGATACTGGCGGGCGAGTTTCTCCAGCACCGCCTGACTGCGGGTGCAGAACAGCGGGGTGACCCGCTCGTCGCTCGCCAGCAGCGGCAGATAGGCTTTCTGGGCGATATCCCCCAGACCAATCATGGCAATGCGCATCTCAACTCCTTTTCACTCGATAACGGGACAAGCGGATAACTGCCCGCACCATCGCAGGATTTGTCCCGCAGATCCAGCCTGCCGTTAGCGCGCTGGCTGGTGGCGGCCGCTCTGTGCAAACGGCGACGTTATCCGGGCATGGCAAGATCGCAGACCGACTTGATCACCTCGGCCAGCCACTCGATGGCCAAATTGCCCTGACTTTTGCGGTGTCTGCCGACCACCACCTCGAACGGCTGGGGCGCCCCGGCCAGCTCCACGGTGCGAAAATCCCCGAGGGCGGCGATGGCTGACGGGATGCAGGCCGCTACGTCATTGACCGACATAAAGGCTTGCAGCGAGGTGTAACAGGGGAGCGTCGCCACCGCCGCGCTGGCAACCTGCTGCGGGCTCATCTGCCCTTCGAAATTGCCGACGCTGTTGGCGAACTGCACAAAGGGGATGGCCGCCAGATCCTGCAGAGCATTGTCCGGAAGATATCGGGAATCGCGGCGCAGCACGCAGCAGTAGTGATCCCGGCGCAGGGTGGCGCGCAGCAACCCCGGGTCGAGATAGGCATCAAAGCCAATCACCAGATCGACCTCGCCACTGGCCAGCGCGTCCAGATGGAGTTCGGCCTGAAAATCCACCACATCGAGCCGGATGGAGGGCGCCTGAGTGCGCAGGGCGCTCGCCAGCCTTGGGATAATGGCGAGCTGGGCATATTCGTTGGCCATCACCCTGAAGGTGCGCTCGCTGCTGGCGGGATCGAAGGGGGCAGCCACAAAGACCCCGTCGATATCGGCCAGGATCTGCTCGAACTTGTCAGCCAGCTCGCAAGCGTAGTCGGTCGGCTGCAACCCGGCGCTCTGGCGGATAAAGAGCTCGGCGGGAAAGATATCGCGCAGCTTTTTCAGATGGCTGCTCACCCCCTGTTGGGAGATCTCCAGCAGCTCGGCCACCCGCGACACACTCTTGTATCTCACCAGCAGCACCAGCACCCGCATCTGCCTGATATCGATCTTCTCCACCCTTACCTCACCAATTAAAGTTGTATCACATACAAACCACCAATTATTTACATTGTATCAGTGGCTCTCTAACCTTGCAGCTCTTCCAGCAAAGCGAGGTTAACGATGAAAACTGTCATTCTGATTGGTGCTCAGGGGAAAATGGGGCAAGCCGCCCTCAGTGGTCTGGGCAAGCACAAGGTCATTACCGCCAGCCGCTCCGGCGAGGGGTGTGATTTTCAGGTGGATATCACCAGCCGAGAGTCCATCGAGCGGCTCTACCAAAACGTGGGCTCCTTCGATGCGGTGGTCAATACCGCAGGATTTTGCGAATACGCCCCCTTTGGCGAGATGAGCGACGAGCAGTGGCAAACCACCATCCAGAGCAAGCTGATGGGCCAGATCAATCTGGTCAATGTCGGCCTCAACTACATCAATCAGGGGGGCTCCTTCACCCTGACCTCCGGCATCCTCAATATCAAGCCGATCCCGCTGGCCATTGCCGATGCCACCACCAGCGGCGCCATCGATACCTTTGTCCAGTGCGTAGCCCACGAGCTGCCCCGCGGCATCCGCATCAATGTGGTCAACCCGACCGTACTGGAAGAGGCGTGGGACGTATATGGCGAGATGATGCCTGGCTTCCAGCCGGTGCCGGGAGCTCTGGTCGGCAAGGCGTTTGAGCGCTCCGTCGATGGCTTTATTAGCGGCCAGGTGCTCTATGTCGATGCCTGCTCCGGTTCAGGTGTGGCCCCAATGCCTTTGTAATTCCTTGTCGATATTTTTCCTCTTCCCCGACAGCGCCAGCTCTCGGGGCTTTTTGTATGACGGGGCCAAAGCTGCAACAGAATGGGTTTCGTATTGAGCCCATTTTGGCTAACATGCCGCACTTCACGAAGCGACAAGGGCAAGGACGCGATGAGCAACAAGACACTGCAATCCCTCTTTCACTACAAACGCTGGGCAGATGGCGAACTGCTGGATGCGATCGCCACACTCGATGCGCAGCAATATGGCGAGGCACACCACACCTGTCTCAGGATCTTCAACCATATCCATGTGGTCGATGCCATCTTCCAGGCCAATCTGCTGGGGGAACGCCACGGCTTTACCGCCACCAATACCCCGGAGACGCCGACCCTCACCGCCCTGCGCAGCGCAGTTACCAAGCTGGATAACTGGCTGGTGGATTACGTCGCGTCGCTGAGCCCGCAAGAGGGTGCAACCCCGCTCTCGTTTCGCTTTGTCGATGGTGACAAGGGGCAGATGTGCCGCGATGAAATGTTGCTCCATCTGGTGACTCATGGCGGCTATCACAGGGGGGCCATCGGGCGGATTCTGGTGCAGTGCGGCATCACGCCGCCGCGCGATACCCTGACCACCTTTTTGCATCGCAGCGAGCCGGAGCGACGTGGCCAAGATAGCGCGTCACTGGCGCAATAACGGAGTCTTGTCCTTATGAATCGTCTTGTATTAATTTCTCATCCGCTGCTGCTCGCGCTGCCATTGCTGCTAGGTGGCTGCGCCGCCGCCATCGATCACTATTCGGGGCGCTTTCGCGAGACCCTGACACAGGGACAACCCCGAGAACATATCCGTGCCGAGTTGGGCGAACCGCAGCCTTGTACACAAGGCCAATATCTGGATACGCCGCAGGTCAAGGGGTGCGATCGTTTTACCGTGCTCGGCAAGATCCACAAGCGCGCTGACGGCAATGGCCAGGCCACGGCGAGCGCCGTGACATTGGGGCTGGGGGAGCTGATCCTGGTGCCGATGACAGTAGCCGGCGTGGCGGCGGACTACACCCAGCGCCACACCATTACCGTCTATTACGATCGGGACGATCACTACCTGTTTCACACCCTGCAGAACGCCAAGGGGCAGGAGGTAAGACAATAAGGCCCCATCCCAACAGCGCTCACTGACCACTCTGCCGTGACCGGCGCAGTGGTTGGTTGAGCCTCTATTGCCCTCCCTATAGCTATCCTCTGCCCCTCCCCTTGCTTACTGCTTTATCAGAAGTCATCAGCCTGTCATCTGGCTGACATCCCGCGGTCATTTTCAAACCATAGAGTTTTTCACTTATTTTTCATATGGATAGATAAGGAACATCATGACTTTCCCGCGCTCTTCTTATGTGGCTTTGGCCGTCTCGCTGGTCTTGCTTGGCGGCTGCCAGTCAGAGAACGAATCGTCTGCCGACAGCCAGGGCAAAACCGCCTACCAATACAGCACCAAAGCGGTCTACAGCCCGCAGCAGCAGGCGGAGAGCTACGAGCCAGCGCCCCAGGGGTTCAGCCCGGTCTTTACCGAGATGGTGGCGCGCCACGGCTCGCGCTCCCTCTCCAGCCCGAAATATGACGTGCTGACCAAGCTGGTATGGGAAGAGGCGCAGCGTCAGGGGGCGCTCACCACCCTCGGGCAGGGGCTGGGAGGCAAGGTCGATCTGGTGACGGCCGCCAACCAGAAACTGGGCTATGGCCTGCTCTCGGCGCTGGGCAAGGAGGAGCACGCCAATCTCGCCACCCGGCTGGCGGCGCGGCTGCCGACCCTGCTCAACAGCAGCGAGTCCCACTGCATCAAGGTGGTCACCTCGGGCAAGGACAGGGCCAACGAAAGCGCCTTCTACTTTATGGAGAGTCTCAAGCGCGACGTGAACTATGTCAGCGACTCGGCGCAGTGCTACCTCACGCAGGATGACCCCTCGAAGATCGACAAAAAGCTGGTCAACAAGTTCGAGCTCTACTTCCACAAGACCACGCCCGAGGGGGATTACGCCCGCTACCTGCCCGCCTATGAGAGCTACCAGCGCTTTATCGGTGACGAAGATGCAGGAATCGCCCCGGCCCCCGAGCTGGCCGGAGCGCTGGATCAGCTTAAAAACCTGAGCAAGACCAAAGAGATGGCCCGCAGCATGCTGGAGCGTATCTACAGCAAGGGCTTTGTCGACTATCTGGCGGGCGGCGTCGAGTTTGTCGCCATCAACCCGGAGGATGGCGGCATGACCTATGTGCGCGACGAAGTGGATGCCGCCCTGATGCTCTACAACCTCTTTATCATCGGCCCCGGCATGATCCGAGAAGCGCAGGCACAGGGCAGCGAACCCTGGGCGCTGGAGCAGTTCCTCACCCCGGAAGAGTCTGCCTGGTTCTCCTACCTCTCCGATGCGGAAGATTTCTACGAGAAGGGGCCGAGCTTTGCCAACCAGAATGCCCCCTACGCCATTGCCCAGCCGCTGCTCGACGGCCTGTTTGGCGAGGTGCAGCGTCAGGTAGTGGAGGGCGAGCAGAGCCGACGGGCCACCCTGCGCTTTGCCCACGCCGAAGCCATTATCCCCCTCGCCGCCCTGATGAAGCTGGAAGGGAGCCGTCAAGGGGCCAGCCCGGATCAACTGTTCAGCCAGCAGAACAACGAATGGCGCGGCGGCTGGGTCTCCCCCTATACCGCCAATATTCAGTGGGATATCTACCAGAACGGGCAGCGGCAGGTGCTGGTCAAGATGCTCTACAACGAAAAGGAGATCGCCTTTAAGACGGGCTGCCAACCCTACCAGAGCGGCAGCCACTACTACGACTTCGAGGAGCTCAAGCGCTGCTACGGCTATAACGGCTAACCCTTCGCGAGCCGGATATGGCAATCACCAGGGGCGACCAGCAGGTCGCCCCTATTAACTCCCCTTCCCTGTTTGCCAAAGCGGGATATGGCTATAAAGCCGCCTTACAGTTCTATTTGCTGATCAAGCTCAAAAAACAGCTCTCTTTTGACCTAAAGCTCAATTAAATGCTCGCCCGCCCAGCCTCCGCCAGTTTAATATGTCCATATGGCGCCAATTAAACTTTGATAGGTAACGGAACTGGAGTCTTAATCAATGGACAGTAGCACTGAATTAGGTGAATTGATGCTGTGCCCAGAAAGAACATATCTCATATTTAGTTTAAGTTTCAGCTTGATGATTCATTAAAAAAATGGAAGATTTTTTTAAATAATATAGGAAAACAAATGTTAATTTATGTAAATCAATTTAAGTTAGTGGGTGAACATATTTCCGACATAGCATTCCAAAGTATTGCTGGATGGCTAAAACATGTAACAAAACGTCACTTCACTATTGATGAGCTCAAGAGTGGAGAAGAATTTACTATCGAACGTGCAAAAGTTAGAACTTATATCGCTGTCGACAGAGAACCTAAATTATATGCGATATTATTTAGTCATCCAGATAAAACCGTAAAAGGCAGGCAATGGATTACTGAAATAGGAATAAAGCAGGAAAAAGATGCTACGACCGTATCAATACTACTGGAAACAAGTGATATTAGTACCTTGGTGAAAGAAATACCATCAACTACAAGACCAAGACTAGTAAACTTTTTACAACAAAACGCTCAACTCCATGATGAAACAATTGGACTAAGAGTTTTTAATTACACCAACACAATTGAATCATTCAAAGCTCTTAGTTACGAAATAGAAAGAGAATCCAGAAAACATCCACTTGTAATTGTTAGCAATCTAAAAAAAACCAACAAACCACTAATTAACCCTATAAAACTGCAAGAGCAATTACTTGGATTGGCTCAAGTTATCCACTCCCATGACGATATAAACACATGGGATTTTGAAAATATTTTAACAAGGCGCTACTCAGCTTGGGATGGTGCGGTAAATATCATTTACCCTTCTTATGGAAGAGGCTTTTGCCACACCAAGCTTCTATCTCAAACTACTATTATTGAGCTAATTGACTCAGGCTTTCATGTTTTGCAATCCATCCTATCTTTCATTACACACACGACAAATGGCTTCAACAAAAAACGTCACTTTAGTCCTAGTGATGTAAGGGCTAAAAGGCAGAGAGATCAACGCAGCATACTTAAAGATAAATTACACTTGCAATTAGAGAATAATGAATTCCAGCAACTTGCAGAAGAAGCATTCATACAACTTGAAGAACAAGAAGCTTTGTTTGAACAATTGAAAGAACAACATCAGAAAGAAATAGAATCACAGATTTTAGAACAAATTGAAAATCAGACTGAGCTTGAAAAAACCATCATGGAACTACAAGTATTAAAAATTCGCTTTGATGAGATACAGAAATTAACATCCAAAAAAGGCACACCTTTACTTGTTTGTGGTGAGGAAAAAGAGTTTTACTCTGGCGAATTTTCAGATCTGTCCATTGAGATATTTAAAACATTTTTAGATAATGAAACTAAAAACACTAGAAAAAAGCATATCATCCAAGACATTCTAAAACACAATGAAGTCGATGGTACAAAAGCCAGTTATATAAATATATGCAAGCAAATATTCAACAATTATAATGGTGTCACTCCTAAGATTCGCTCAGAATTAAATAAAATGAATCTTGAAATAATCGAAGATGGTAACCACAACCAGATTAAATTTATTAATGATGCTCGATATCAGGTCACATGTGCAAAAACGCCAAGCGATAAACGCACAGGTGATAATATTGTTAGAGATATAAAAGCAGCATTGTTTTAATAATTTACACGTTAACTTCTATAGAAATATAAAGGCGACCATCTGGTCGCCTTTATAATTTATATCGTTTTCCAATCAAGAAATATCACCGCGCCGGTCGCTTGGCACCACTCCCTTTGGCCGCAGGCTTGCCGCCCTGAGCCGCGGGTTTGGCCCCCGGCTTGGCAGAGCCTGCGCGGGTCGGCGCCTTGCCCTTATGGGCGGGTTTTCCGGCAGGTTTGCTTTTACCAGCACTCTTGCCTTCGCCCTGTGCGGCCGGTTTACCGTGAGCCGCCCCTTTCTGCAGTTGGGAGCCAACCGGCTTGCCGCCCGTCGGCTTGTTGCCTGTGCCATTGCCACCATTGCCACGCTGGTGACTGATGTTGCTATGACGGGTCAGGGCCGGTTTCATCCCCTTGCCGCTGGCGGCGCGCTCGTTGCGCCCTTCCGCAGGCACCAGACAGCCGGGGCCGTTGCCAATCAGGTGGCCCTTGCCCATGGCAAGCAGGGCTTCGCGGATCATCGGCCAGCCAGCGGGGTCGTGGTAGCGCAGCAGCGCCTTGTGCAGACGGCGACGGCGCTCGCCCTTGGCGACAAACACATCGCCACCGGTGCGGCTCACCTTGTTTAACGGGTTTTTCTCCGTGTAATACATGGTGGTGGCGTTGGCGAGCGGCGACGGGTAGAAGTTCTGCACCTGATCGAGCTTGAAGCGGTTCTCTTTGACCCAGAGCGCCAGATTGATCATGTCTTCATCCGTGGTGCCCGGGTGGGCAGAGATAAAGTAGGGGATCAGGTACTGCTGCTTGCCCGCCTCTTTGGAGTATTTGTCGAACAGCTCCTTGAACTGGTAGTAGCTGCCCATGCCCGGCTTCATCATCTTGGAGAGCGGCCCCTCCTCGGTGTGTTCCGGCGCGATCTTGAGGTAGCCGCCGACGTGGTACTTGGCCAGCTCCTTGATATAGCGGGGATCTTCCACCGCGATGTCGTAACGCACGCCGGAGGCGATGAGGATCTTCTTGATCCCCTTGAGGTCGCGCGCCTTGCGATAGAGGTTGATGGTCGGGCTGTGGTCGGTGTCCATGTGCGGGCAGATGGTGGGCCAGACACAGGAGGCGCGACGGCAGGTCTGCTCGGCCTTGGGGCTCTTGCAGCGCAGCTTGTACATGTTGGCGGTGGGGCCGCCGAGATCCGAGATGACACCGGTAAAGCCCGGCACCTTGTCGCGGATATCTTCGATTTCCTTGAGGATCGACTCTTCCGAGCGGCTCTGGATGATGCGCCCTTCGTGCTCGGTGATGGAGCAGAAGGAGCAGCCGCCAAAGCAGCCGCGCATGATGTTGACCGAGGTCTTGATCATCTCGAAGGCGGGGATCTTCTCGTTGCCATAGGCCGGGTGCGGCACCCGCTGGTAGGGCAGGCCGAAGACGCCGTCCATCTCCTCGGTTTCCAGCGGGAAGGCGGGCGGGTTGACCCAGACGATGCGATCGCCGTGAGCCTGCGACAGGGCGCGGGCACAGCCGGGGTTGGTCTCGTGGTGCAGAATGCGCGAGGCGTGGGCGTAGAGCACCTTGTCCTCTTTCACCCGCTCGAACGCCGGCAGCTTCACATAGGTTTTTTCCCACGGCTTGGGCTTGGGCGGCTGCACCAGCACGGGTTGGGCTTCCTGCGCGGCAGGAGCCGCTTCGCTGGCGTCATCCGCGCAGGGCGCCCCTTCCATATAGGGGTTCATGATGGGATCGATGCGGCCAATCTGGTCGAGCTTGCTCGAATCCACTCCTTTCCAGCCCGGCAACGGCTCCTTGCGGATGACGGCGGTGCCGCGAATATCCTGCATGGTCTCGATGCTCTCCCCCGCTGCGATGCGGTGAGCCACTTCCACCAGCGGCCGCTCGGCGTTGCCGTAAATCAGGATATCGGCCTTGGCATCGAGCAGGATGGAGCGGCGGATGGTCTCGGACCAGTAGTCGTAGTGGGCGATGCGGCGCAGGGATGCCTCGATGCCGCCGATGACCACCGGCACCTCCTTGAAGGCCTCCTTGCAGCGCTGGGTATAGACCAGAGTGGCGCGATCCGGCCGCTTGCCGCCCACATCCCCGGGGGTGTAGGCGTCGTCGTGGCGCAGCTTTTTGTCGGAGGTGTAGCGGTTGATCATGGAGTCCATGTTGCCCGCGGTGACCCCGAAGAAGAGGTTCGGTTTGCCCAGACGCATAAAGTCATCCTTCGATGACCAGTCCGGTTGGGCGATGATGCCGACCCGAAAGCCCTGCGCCTCCAGCATGCGGCCGATGACCGCCATGCCGAAGCTCGGGTGATCCACGTAGGCATCCCCCGTCACCAGAATGACGTCGCAGCTGTCCCAACCGAGCTTGTCCATCTCTTTGCGGGACATGGGCAGGAAGGGCGCTGTGCCGTAGCACTCGGCCCAATAGCGGGGATAGGAGAAAAGGTTGGGTACCGGCTGCATTTTGAACACCTGGAAAAATTCGGGTCGCGCATTATACCGGTTGCGGCCAAGGGGGGCGATGGCTTTTTGTCCCTATAAATCCCGCGGAATAGGTCGCCGCCCGCAATAGCAAGGGCGCCCGCAGGCGCCCTTGTGATGATGGAGGCTGATAACTGGCCCCCGCTAGGGTTCAAATCAGAGTTCAGGCCAAGGCGCTGATCAGGGCGCCGGAGGCTGCGACTCCCCTGCCCCCTTGGCGGCCAGTGCTTCGTCTACCTGTTGATCCCGCGCCCCTGTCATGCCGGCGTGGCGGGCGATCAGATGGTAGATGGCGGGCACCACCAGCAGGGTGACCAGGGTTGCCAGCGACAGTCCGAAGAAGACCACAGTCCCCACCGCCATCCGGCTCTCGTAACCCGCCCCCATGGAGAGCATCAGCGGCACCGCGCCGATAATGGCGGTGAGCGAAGTCATCAGGATAGGGCGCAAGCGGCGCACCGAGCCTGCGATGATCGCCTCCTCAAACCCTTCCCCCCGCTGGCGCAGCTGGTTGATGAACTCGACGATGAGGATGCCGTTCTTGGTCACCATGCCAATCAGCATGATCATCCCGATCTGGCTGTAGATGCTCATCTCCTGCCCCGTCAGCCAGAGGCCAAGCAGGCCACCGAAGATGCCGAGTGGCACCGTCACCATCACCACCGCCGGGGTCAGGGTGCTCTCGAACTGGGCCACCAGCACCAGATAGACCACCAGCAGGGCGAGGCCAAAGACCAACACCATCTCCCCCTGATTGTCGCGGTAATCCTTGGAATCACCGGCGTAATCCACCGTCATGCCGGTGGGCAGGTTGGCGTTGGCCCAGCCATCGAGGAAATCGAGGGCCTCACCCAGGGTGTGATCCGGGTGCACGTCAGCGGTCAGGGTGATCGCCTTTTGCCGCTGGTAGTGGTTGAGGCGGTTGGCGGTCGCCACCTGCTTGACGGTCGCCAGAGTCGAGAGACTGACCATCTCGCCATTAGCGGCCTTTAGATAGATGCGGCCGAGATCCGAGATGCCGTTGAACTCGGTCTGATTACCGCGCAGGTAGACGTCATACTCCTCGCCCCTGTCCACATAGGTGGTCTTGCTCGCCCCGCCCAGCAGGGTCTGCAAGCTGTTGGCCACGGTGGAGACCGGAATGCCGAGCTGGCTGGCGCTGTCGCGATTGATGGTCACCTGCAGCTCGGGGGTCTTCTCGGCGTAGTCGAGATCCGGGCTCAGCATCAGACCGCTGCCCTGCGCCGCCTGTTGCAGCGCCAACCCTTGCTGGTAGAGCTCGGCATAGTCGTTACCCTGCAGCACGAACTGCACCGGCGCGGTAGAGCCACCGCGGAAACCGGGCTGGAAGGTGCGGATCATCACATCGGGAATGCCGGAGAGCTTGGCACCGAGCGAGCGGGAGAACTCGGTGGCAGTGATGTCACGCTCGGCCCAGTCGGTGAGCTGGATGATCACCATACCCGTCTGATCGCCGCCACGGCCAAAGGCGGGGGTACTGAAGCTCAGCGCCTGCACCACCCCTTTGCCCAGCATCGGCATGATGGCGGACTCCACCTGCTGCATGTTGCGCTTCATCCGCTCGATACTGGTCCCCTCTGCCCCCTTGACGAAGACATAGATGACGCCGCGATCCTCGGTCGGGGTAAGGCTGGTCGGCAGTTGGGTAAAGAGGGCACCGATACCACCCAGACAGAGCAGCAGCACCAGCGGCGTCCAGCGGGAGCGATGCAGCACCCACGCCAGCAGGTGGCGATAGTGCCCCTCCAGCCAGCCGAGCCCGCGATCGAGCCCGGCGGTGAGTCGGTTCGGTTTATCCAGCGGGCGCATCAGCCAGGAGCCCATGGCCGGGGTCAGGGTCAGCGCCACCAGCGAGGAGCAGAGCACCGCAAGCGATAGCAATATCGCAAACTCGGTAAAGAGCCGCCCCACCATGCCATCCATAAAAGCGATGGGGACGAACACCATCACCAGCACGGCGGTGGTGGCGATGACCGCAAAGCCCACCTCGCGGGTGCCGTGCCAGGCGGCCAGCAGCGGCGGTTCACCCCGCTGCAGATGGTGGTGGATGTTCTCCACCACCACGATGGCATCATCCACCACCAAGCCGATGGCGAGAATAAGGGCCAGCAAGGTGATGAGGTTGATGGAAAAACCGAAATACCAGGCGCCGATAAAGGCGGAGATGAGCGACACCGGCACCGTAATGGCCGGAATAAGCGTGGTGCGCCCCTGCCCGAGGAACAGATAGAGCACCGCCACCACCAGCACGGCGCAGATGGCCAGGGTCTCGTACACCTCGTCGATGGCCTGCTTGATAAAGATGGTGGAGTCGTAATCCACCTCGAGCTTGGCCCCCTCCGGCAGGAAGCGCTGCATCTCGCCGAGTTTCTTCTCGATCCCCTGCGCGACAGCCAGCGGGTTGGCGGTGGACTGGGCGACGATGCCGATACCCAGACTCTCTTTGCCGTTGCGCTGATAGGCGCTGTCTTCGTTCTTGGCTCCCACCTCCACATCGGCGATATCGGCCAGATAGACGCTCTGGCCGTTGGCGGCAGTGGTGACTTGCAGCTGCTGGAAATCTTCCGCTGTGTGATAGAGACGGGCGATCTGCACCGCCATGGTCATGGAGTTGTTGCGGATCTCGCCCCCCGGCAGCTCTATGTTCTCCCGCTTGAGGGCCTCTTCCACATCGCTCACCGTGATGCCGCGGGCCGCCATGTCGGCCGGGCGCAGCCGCACATACATCACCTGGGTGAGATCGCCGGAGAGCGCCACTTCGCTCACCCCGTCCACCAGACTCAGGGGGTCGACCAGCACCCGGTTGGCGTAGTCGGTCATGGCAGTGCGATCCATCTGGCTGCTGCTGAAGTTGAGCCAGATCGCCACATCGCCGTTGCCGCTGTCCTTGGTCACCAGCGGCTCGTCCACATCATCGGGCAGCCGGGGCCGCGCGCGGGAGAGGGCATCGCGCACATCGGAGATCCCCTCCACCATGTTCCAGCCGAGCTTGAACTCGACGGTGATCATCGAGCGTCCCTTGCGGGTCATGGAGTTGATGTTCTTGATGCCGCTGATGCCGGAGAGCTGATCCTCGATGGGCTTGGTGACCTGACTCTCCATCACCGAGGGGGCCGCCCCCTCATAGGTAGTGGTGATGGAGACCGACGGGATCTGCACGTCTGGCATCTCCCGCACCGTCAACTTGCTGAAGGCGACCAGACCAAACACGGTGAGCAGGGCGCTGAGCACCACCGCCACCAGCGGGCGGCGAACTGAGATATCGGAGAGCCACATCAGCCGTTCACCTCGGCCAGATCACGCACCTGCACCCCATCACGCAGATTGACCAGCCCCTCGACCACGATGCGATCGCCGACCTTCAGCCCCTCGGTGACCCAGACGGTCTCCCCTTCGGTTTCGCCGAGCACCACAGGCACCCGCTTGACCCGGCCATCGGCCTCGAGACGATAAACAAAGCGCTGCTCACCGGCGTACTCCACCGACTGGGCGGGGATCAGGGTGAGCTGCTGGGCAGGCAGCGCCAGCTCCACATTGAGCAGCATGCCCGGGCGCAACTGGCCGTTGCCATTGGGGATCATCACCCGCGCCTTGATGTTCTGGGTATCGTTGGAAATGCGGCTGTCGAGGGTGGTCAGGGTGCCGTTGAATTGCTGATCCGGCCAGGCGGTACTGGTGGCGGTGACCGCCATGCCCGGGCGCAGCAGGGAGAGGTAACGCTCCGGCACCGCCAGATCGAGGCGCAGTTTGTCCAGTTCATCGAGATGCAGCAGGGTGTCGCCGCTGTTGACCAACGCCCCTTCACTCAAGTCAATCAGGCTCACGGTACCGGCAAAGGGCGCCTGCAGGGTACGCAGGGAGAGCTCGTAGCGGGCAGCATCGAGACGTGCCTGCACCTGGGCCACGGTGGCCTCCTGCCCCTCCAGCTCGGATTGGGTCACGGCGCCACGGGCCACCAGCTTGCGCATATCACTCAGCTTTCGGTTCTCGTCGCGCAGGCTGGCGCTCTGCTCGGCCAGCTCCGCCTGCTGCTTGCCCGCATCCAGCGCGATCAGGGTCTCCCCCTTCGCCACGCTCTGACCCGACTGCACCGCAATCTTGACGATGCGACCGGTCACTTCGGGGCTGATGATGACGGAGCGATTGGCCGCCAGCTTGCCCACCAGCTTGAGGGTCGGCTCGGCCAGACTCTGTTTGACGGTTTGAGTGCGGATATTGACCTGTCTGGTCGGTGCTTTGGCGGCGGGTTCGCTGTGACGCAGCGCCCAGACGCCGGCAACCACGATTAGAAGAAGGCCCAAGCCGAGCCAGATACGCATTTTCATCGAACAGTCCATGAAGAGTGAGAGGGTAAATCCAGATTGGGGCCATTTTAGCCCCAGACTATGCCGTGACTATGTATAAATGTGACAAAACGTAACAAGAGCGGGATAAGCTCACTCTGTTTCAGGTCGCGCCGTTTGTTTTCACGCCACATCGCATACACTAACGACAATTTCCTTCGCAACCCGACTAACTGCCTATGCCCAAAATGTCTGACCACCGCTTTCTCACACGCCTGACCTGGCTCCTGTTCGCCGTGGTCATCCTGCTGATTGGTCTGACCTTGCGGCAAAGCCTGAAACAGATAGAACGCCTCTACCAGAGCGATACCCTCAACAGCGCCATCTACCTGCGGGATCGTTTCAAACAGACCGAAGTATTTCTGGAGGCGATGCGCGGTCAGGCCGAAGAGCGACTGCGCAGCGACCCCCAGTCGGTGCTCACCCGCCAGCTCTATCGCCATATCGAAGCGCTGCCAGAGGGGCTGGCCCTCGACAAGCTCCCCGGGGATTTACCGGCCGGACTGGCGGGCAACCTCACCGGTGACGGCCCGCTGCCGCCCCCCGGCAGTGCGCGGGAGGCGCAACTTCATTTGGCCCTGAGCCTCTCCCCCTTGCTGGCCACCGCCAGTCAGCGCCTGGGCAGCGAGATCGCCTGGGCCTACTTCACCGGCGTGGACAACTTTATCTACCTCTATCCCTGGATCCCCTCCAGCCAGTTTCGTTTTGTCCGCAGCATCTATGACAAGCACTACTGGCAGGATGCGCTGATGTCACCCAACCCCAGCCGGGACACCATTCTCTCCCGCCCTTACGAAGATTTTGCCGGACTGGGCACCATGGTCACCATGTCCCAGCCTCTCTACAAGGACGGCTCGCTGGTGGGGATGATCAGCATGGACATCCTGCTCTCACGCTTGCAATCGCAGCTCAACCAGCTGGCGCCGGCGCTGGGTGAGTATCTGCTGCTCAATCAGTACCATCAGGTGCTGGCCAGCAGCGCGCGCCAGCCCGTGGTGCCGCAAGACCCCGAGCCGACCGACGAATACCAGTGGCGGCAAGGGGCATTGCAGCTGACCATGGCAATCCCCGATACCCCGTTGCGACTGGTGCACAACGTCACCCTGCTGCCGCTGGTGTGGGCCATGCTCTGCCAGTCCACGCCGACCCTGCTCGCTATTCTCTTTATGCTGCTGGCCGCCCTCTCCAACCTGAGATCCCACCGCCTCAACCAGCGGCTCAATTACCTCTCCTGCCACGATGCCCTCACCGGCGCCTTCAACCGCCACTATCTGGTGCTGCTGGAACAGGCGGGAGAGCTGTCCCGGTTGCAAGCGGGGATCCTGATGTTCGATGCGGATCACTTCAAACGGGTCAATGACAACTTCGGCCATGCCGTCGGCGATATCGTGCTGATCCGGCTGGTGCAGATCTGCCAGCAGCAGCTTAGGCCCACTGATCGCCTGATCCGCTGGGGGGTGAAGAGTTTCTGCTGCTGATTGGCCGCGCTGATGCAACGCAGCTCGGCGAGCTGGCGGAGCGGCTGAGAAAAGCGGTGGCGGATCACGACTGGGCCGCCATCGAGCCCGGGCTGGAGGTCACCATCAGCCTCGGCTATCTGCCCCACCAGGAGAACCTTCCCCTGCACGAGGCGGTGCGCCGCGCCGATGTGGCGCTCTATCAGGCCAAGGCCAATGGTCGCAACCGCAGCGAAAGATGGCAGGGTGACGCCTCCTGACTCTCGGAGTAAGCTGAGCCCTCAACCCCTTTTTGGAGGACTGTCGTGCCACGTAAACCCCGCGTAGGGCTCGCTCTCGGGAGCGGCGCCGCCAGAGGATGGGCCCATATCGGCGTCATCCGCGCCCTTGAACGTCTCGGCATCAAACCGGATTTGATCGCTGGCTGCTCCATCGGCAGCTTTGTCGGTGCCGCCTATGCCGCCGGAGAACTGGATCGGCTGGAAACCTGGGTGCGCGGCTTTACACGCCTGCAGGTGGTCAGCCTGCTCGACCCGGCCCTCTCCGGCGGTCTGTTTCGCGGCGAAAAGGTGTTTGGCCTTGCCGCCAGCCATCTGGGGGATCCCGATCTCGAGAGCCTGCCCATCCCCTTCGCCTGCATCGCCACCGAACTCGATACCGGCCGCGAGATCTGGCTGCAACAGGGCCCGCTGCGCCAGTCGGTGCGCGCCTCCTGCGGCATGCCGGGGATCCTCACCCCGACCCGGATCAACGACCGCTGGCTGGTCGATGGCGCCGTGGTCAATCCGGTGCCCATCTCGCTGGCCCGCGCCATGGGGGCCGAGGTGGTGATTGCGGTCAACCTCAACACCGATATGCACCAACCCTGGACCGACGAGCCGGATCAACCCGGCAGCGGCGGCCTGCTCAGCCAGTGGCTCAATCGCGGTGAATCCGCGCCAGCCACCCCGGGTCTGTGGAGCGTGATGAGTGGCTCCATCAACATCATGCAGGAGCGGATCACCCGCGCCCGGATGGCCGGTGACCCGCCGGAGATCCAGCTCTGCCCGCGCCTTGGCAGCTTCTCCATCATGGATTTTCATCGTGCCAGCGATGCCATCAACGAGGGGGAAGCCTGCGTCGAGCGCAACCTCGATCAGCTCAAGGATGAACTGGGCCGCCTCGGGTTGCTGGGCAGTTAGTTGTCTGCATGCTGCGGTTTACACATGAAAAAAGCGCCATTCGGCGCTTTTTTCAACTCACTTACCCGGTCACTCCTTACGGTAGAAGAGCAACCCGAGCAGAATCACCCCCACAGAGACCAACAGATAGAGTCCCAGACTGGGATTGGTGATACCGCCATACAGAATGATGAGCGCGCCCAGGGTGGCACAGGTCGGGATCACAAACCGCTTTATCCAGCCCAACTCGGTAAAGGTGCGCATGTACCATACATAGAGGAACAGATAGAGGCCATAAATCAGCACGATCGGCATCTCGTCCAGGGCGATGTAACGACCGAATGTCTCGTTGATGCTGCAGTACCACAGCACTGAGTAGATCACCGACAACAGCGCTGCCGCGAGGGCCGAGTTGATTGGCATGTGGTGATGCGGTTCGATACGGCTCATCCACTTGGGGGCTGGCCCCTGATTGCGGATCGCCAGCGAGTAGGGAATGCGCATGGTCGCCAATACCAAACCATTGAGAGTGCCGAGGCAGGAGATAATCACGAACACGGTCAAAATGGTCGAGGCAGTCCCGCCAAACAGGCTGGTTGTCGCGAGATTTACCGCGTTATCCCCTTGCGCCACTATCTCGTCCGTCGGCAAGACGCTGGCGATCCCCAGAAAATAGGTGACATAGACCACAAAGACTATCAGGGTGCCAATCACCAGCGCTCTGGGCAGATTCTTCTTGGAATCGCGAATTTCGCTGTTGATGGTCACGGCGGCGATCCACCCCTCATAAGCGAAGGCGGTGGCAACCACGGCCGTGGCCAGAGTGCCTCCGGTGCTTCCTATCCCATCCATTGCCTGCACAAAGTTGGTCACGGTGACACCATTGAGCAAGCCTGAAATGGTTCCCACAATGGCAACCAGGATCAGCGGGATCAACTTGATCAGGGTAGAGCCCACTTGCAGCTTGCCCGCCAGGACCGGGGTATAGAAGTTGATCAAATAGGTGACCGTCATATAGACAGCCGCCAGTATCCAGGTCGCACCAGAGTTGGTCGGATTATCACTACCAAGCAAGATCATGGTGTACAGAGCAGCGACCCAAGCAAGGATGGCGGAAAGAGGGGCGTAATAGAGTACGCCTTTGAACCACCCCACCAGATAACCAAACATTTTGCCGTATGCCGCTTCGGCATAATCGACGATACCGTTGGACTTTTCGATCCGCTGGGCAAACTCGGCAAACACCAGCGCGCCGAAGATCATCGAAAATGCCCCCAGCGCCCATGCCAGCAGCGCAATGGCCAGATTACCGCCAGTCAGACGCAGTACATCATCGGCCTTGAAGAAGACTCCGGAGCCGATCACCACGCCTACCACCATCGCAATGGCAGTCATCAGGCCATAGCGTTTATCCAACTCATTACTGCTCATACCCATACTCCATACCGATTGCTCATATCATCCTGAATGTAATAGTGTTCAGGTGGCCAGATACCACCAGGGGCCCACTTTTCGGGGCCGCTTATTCTCGTTGGCCTGCATGGATAATTCAAAGCGTGTTAGATCAAAATATCGATCGGCAACCCAAAAAAATACCGCCCGAAGGCGGCATTTCTATTCACATCGATGATCACGCCTTGGCGAGGTCATCCGGGCCAATCTGGCCGATTTCGGCGACTTTCTTGTCTGCCAGCAGCCAGAGGGTGAACTTGTGCAGATCCGGGTGGTGCGCCAGGGCAACCAGGAAGGCGCCCCCAACTTCACGGTAACCCAGCTCGTAGTTTTTCAGCGTGGTGGGAGGAACACCCAGCAAATCAGCAAACTTCGGACGGCTCAAACCGACCGCTTCACGGATCTGACGGATCTTCTTGCCAACAGTGACGATATTTGAATTCATAATGTTCCATACTCCGTTTGGCGGATTTACTCCGCCTTTTATTTTTCGCGACGACTCGTAGTCAAGTGTATCAGTTTTGTTCGGACTCGTTATGGTCGAGCCTCTATCTTATGAGCGCCTTTCGGCGACAACCCTTGCCTTCAAGGGGGGATGGTAATCGCTCAGCCGCCTCAGGTAAACAGTCTCGAAAAGAAACCTTTATTGTGGCCCCCCCAATAACTCGTATAATCCGCCGGATACCCATTAAGAGGAATAAGTATGGCGTTTCCCGGCATTATCTCTCGCCTGCACCCCGTATCCAGCACAGAAGAACTGGCACAACAGCGCCTGCAAGGTGAACAATATCGCGCCGAAGCATTCTGGCTTCCGGCCTTGATGTCCAGCCATGCCAGCGAACTGCTGGCCGCCCTGCCGGAGAGCTGCAGCCTGTTTCTTGAACAGGCATGCCCGGACCTGGCCTTGCGCAGCCACGACGGCACCCTGCATAACAATGAGCAGCTCATCACGGTAAATGGTCAGACAATTGCTCTGGCAACTACCCCGGGTGATGGTGGTCTGGTGCCCGAATCGGACATGTGCGAGATGGCCGACTGGCTGGAGGCGGGACACCGCCACTTCATCTGTTCAGCTGCAGTTCAGCCTGTGGCTCGCGCCATCCTCAACATCTGGCCCCTTGACCCCTATCTGGCCCGACATTTCTTGATGACATTTACCCCCCTGCTGCAGAGCGCTACCCAGGCTGACTACCTCGCGGTCTTTGCCGCCAGAGCGAATCCGGCCAACCCGCATAGCGACTGGGTTCAGGCTTATATGAAGCTGGAGAAGAAACTGCACAGGGCCTATCTGGATCACTAATTAATCTGGATAAACAGCCATTTAAGGTCACGACACAATTTGCCACAAGGCTCATTTGTGAGCTTGATCATGTTTTAAAATCGGCATAGAGTGCGCCTCGTCATCGGAATGACATCAGTTGCCTGGCAGTGGTTTCTCACGCATTGCGTGCCATGCCAGCGCACTCGACACACCAGGAGAGTGTGCAACCCGGTTCTGCCGGGTCATCTGCCAGACTCGACGCCAGCCGTACGGCGGAGCCTGCAGCTTACATAAATTACAAAGTGTGAAGCACGTGAATAACGTGCGATCTCAACGAGGATTTTTTTATGATGAAAATGGCTCCTTCCATGATCGCCATCGCCATGGCTGCTCTGGGTGCTACCGCTGCTCACGCCGCTGACGACATCTACTTCGGTGCCGGTGTCGGTGCTGCTCACTTCAATGGTCTGAACAAGATCGATGGCGGCGGTTACGCTGGTACTGAAGATGCAGCTGCAGCCAACGCCTTCGTTGGTTACAACTTCACCGAAAACTTCGGTACCGAATTCGGTTACCAGTATGCCGGTCGTGGCAACACCGAAGGTCTGCGTTACGAAAACCAGGGTGCCACCCTGTCCGGTATCGCTCGTATGCCGGTTGGCAACGACTTCTCCCTGTTCGCTGAAGGCGGCGCCTACTGGGCTCACACCGACGGTCTGGGCATCAGCGACACTAAAGTTTCCCCGCTGGCCGGTGCTGGTGTGACTTACAAAGTAAGTGACGCGCTGGATCTGCAAGCTCGCTACCGCTACATGTGGGACGTGGCTGACCTGAACGTTGACGGCACCCATTACAAGTCCAACCAGAGCGTTGCTACTCTGGAAGCGGTATACCACCCGTTCCGTACTTCCTACGTAGCTCCGGTAGCTGCTCCGGTAGTTGAAGAAGCGCCGGCTCCTGATCCGCAAGTTGTAGAGAAGAACTTCGCCCTGAACTCAGACGTGCTGTTTGCCTTCGGCAAAGACACCCTGAAGCCGGAAGGCGTTGCAGCCCTGAACGGCCTGTATCAGCAAATCGTTGAGTTCCAGCCGAAAGATGGCAACGCTGTTGTTGTTGGTTACACCGACCGTATCGGTTCCGACGCTTACAACCAGAAGCTGTCTGAAGCCCGTGCCCGTACCGTTGCCAACTTCCTGGTGAGCAAAGGTATGGCTGCCAGCAAAGTTGCCATCGAAGGTCGTGGCGAAGCCAACCCGGTTACCGGCACCAAGTGCAACGGCGTAACTGCTAAAGCTCAGCTGATCTCCTGCCTGGCTCCGGATCGTCGCGTAGAAGTTCGCGTATCTGGCGTACAAGAAGTTCAGCAATAATCTGACCTCGTTCAGATAGTGCGAAAAAAAGGGATGCTGCGGCATCCCTTTTTGTTTGTCTTGTCCCGTCCTGAATATGGTTTACACCTTTCGCCCCAATAAATGGAGAACCCGATGGGACAAGGTGTGAAACGGACACAGCGCGATTACTCGCTGGCTTTTAAATTGGCACTGGTCGAGCAGATTGAAAAAGGCGAGCTCACCTACAAACAGGCTCAGGTGCGTTATGGCATTCAGGGCCGCTCCACCGTTCTGGTATGGTTGCGTAAACATGGTCGGCAAGATTGGAGCCAGGGGGCTTTTGTACGCGCCGCCAGGAGCATCACCATGCCTGACCCCGACAACCAGACGCCCGAGCAGCGTATCAAGGAACTCGAGCAACAGCTGGCGCTGATGAGCCAGAAAGCCCAGTTCTTCGAGGCCGTCGTCGATGTACTGAAGAATGACTACGGCGTCTCCATCGTAAAAAAGCGACCCGGCAAGTCCTCTCGCAGCGGCAAGTCGAGAGGCTGACCATTGTCAGGGCTTGCCTGTTTCTGGGGATAAGCCGGCAGGCTTACTACAAGCACAATCGGGTCGCCGACGAGCGCCATGCACAAGGGCTACAGGTGGTGCGCTTCGTGCGTCAGATTCGACTGCGACAACCTCGGGTGGGCACTCGCAAGCTGCATTATCTGCTCCAGGGTCAGGATGATGGCGGGCTCAAGGTCGGGCGGGACAGGCTGTTTCAGATATTGGCCGAGCACCGCTTGCTGGTGCTGCCCAGGCGGGCGTATCACAAGACTACCCACAGTTTTCACCGTTTCTACCGTCATCCCAACTTGCTCAAGGCGGGGCCAGAGCAGGTCACACCGGTGGCCCCGGAGCAGGTCTGGGTTGCTGATATCACCTATCTGCCAGCCAGGAGCGGGCCGCTGTACCTGAGCCTGGTGACGGATGCGTACTCACGCAAGATAGTGGGCCATCACGTGCACGAAGGGATGCACGCCGAATCGGTGGCGATGGCGTTCAAGAAAGCACTGAAGCAACGACGTGGCGGCGGTGAACTCATCCATCACTCGGACCGCGGCGTGCAGTATTGCTCGGGGCTGTATCAGTCACTACATGAACGGTACGGGGTGAAATGCTCGATGACGGATGGGTATGATTGTTACCAGAATGCGTTGGCGGAGCGGGTGAACGGGATTTTGAAAGGAGAGTTATTGTTGCAAAGCCCGCAGGATTTGACGCAAGCGCGGGAGATGGTGCGTGAAGCTGTGGATATATACAACGCGGAGCGGCTGCATCATACGTTGAAATACAGAACCCCCGATGCGGTACATAGGGGGTTCTGAGTAGAGAAATGCTAGTTGAAAATGTGTAAACCTATTTCAGGACTAGACATCTAGTTCTAGCTTGCATCCCTCACTCCCGCCTCCCTGCCCTTGCCTGCCCCGTCTCGAAAGCATAAAGTAGTTGCGCCTGTAAGGTATTGGATAAGCACTAAAAAGCGCTTCTTGTCCGGTCTGTTGTCCATGACGCCACTGCATCATGAGAGTCCAAAGCCTTCGCTATCCACTTTGCTGGCGATTTTTCGCAGCAATAAAAACAAGTGCATTGCCCGACATGGGCTAACACAACAAGGATAAACCGATGAAACTCAAAATGGCTCCTACTCTGATTGCACTGGCGCTCGCCGCCGCAGGCACCACAGCTCAGGCTGCCGATGACTGGTACACCGGTGTTGGTGCAGGTTGGGCATATGCCCACGGTCTGGATGATTTTGGCAAAGACACTGACAAAGACGCAACTGCGCTGAGCCTGTTCGGCGGTTACAACTTCAACGACTACTACGCAGCTGAACTGGGCTACCTCTACGCCGGTAAAGCGGGCGTGGACGGTGC
Organism: Aeromonas sp. Lyrl_2; assembly: GCF_051948815.1. NCBI lineage: Bacteria > Pseudomonadati > Pseudomonadota > Gammaproteobacteria > Aeromonadales > Aeromonadaceae > Aeromonas > Aeromonas sp. Lyrl_2. The sequence continues at coordinate 66,126 of NZ_JAYJLJ010000002.1, read as the reverse complement.
CGATTTCAAAACCCAGGGTGCAACCCTCTCCGGTATCGCCCGCCTGCCGCTGGGCGACATCTTCTCGGTGTTTGCTGAAGGTGGTGCCTACTTCAATCACGTCAACGGCAATGGCAACAGCGACAACGGCACTGCACCGCTGGCGGGTCTGGGTCTGACTGCCAAGCTCTCCGACCTTATCGATGTGCAGGCACGCTACCGCTATCTGTGGAATCTGGGTGACGAGCAGAAAACCTGGGAGAGCGACATGAGCGTCGCAACCCTGGAGCTGGTGATGCACCCGAATCGCACCTCTTATGTTGCCCCGGTTGCCGCCCCTGCGCCTGAGCCGGTTCCCGAGCCGGTACTGGTCGACAAGAACTTCGCCCTGAGCTCTGACGTGCTGTTTGCCTTTGGCAAATCCACCCTCAAGCCAGAAGGTGTCGCAGCGCTGAATACGCTGTATCAGCAGATCGTTGATGTTCAGCCGAAAGATGGCAGCGCCGTGGTCGTCGGTTACACCGACCGTATCGGTTCTGATGCCTACAACCTGAAACTCTCCGAAGCGCGTGCCCGTACCGTGGCCGACTTCCTGGTTGGCAAAGGTCTGCCGGCTGGCAAAGTTGCCATCGAAGGTCGCGGTGAAGCCAATCCGGTCACCGGCACCCAGTGCAACAGCGTCAAGGGCAAGGCTCAGCTGATCTCCTGCCTGGCGCCGGATCGCCGTGTAGAAGTACGCGTCACCGGCGTGCAGCATGTGACCCAGTAACCACGTCTGACAACACTAAGGGGATGAAGCTGCATCCCCTCAGGATGCAAAAAGGGATGCCGAGGCATCCCTTTTGCTTTGCGTCTTTTCGCAGAAATCAGAACGAGGTGCGGCGGTAGCGGCGATACTCCGGATGCCAGAAGTTGGCGTCGATGGCCTGATCGATCACCTCGTCCGGGGTCTGCACCGCCTTGCCCTGCAACATGGCGGTCTTGGCCACCATCTTGGCGATGTAGCGGGAGACCTGATGGATATCTGCCAGATCCGGCAGCAGAGATCCCTCCTCCCCTTTCACTAGCGGCGAGCACTCCGCCAGCGCACGGCTGGCCGACATCAGCATGGCGTCGGTCACCCGGGTGGCGCCGGAGGCGATGACGCCAAGGCCGATCCCCGGGAAGATGAAGGAGTTGTTGCACTGGGCGATGACGTAGCGCTTGCCCTTGTGCTCCACCGGTGCAAACGGACTGCCGGTGGCCACCAGCGCCTGACCGTCGGTCCAGCGGATAAGGTCTGCCGGCGTCGCCTCGACCCGTGAGGTAGGGTTGGAGAGCGGGAAGATGATGGGACGGGCACAGTGCTTGTGCATGGTCTTGACCACCTCTTCGGTGAACAGCCCCGGCTGACCGGAGACCCCGATCAGGATGTCCGGGCGACCATGCTCCATCACCTCCAGCAGGGAGATGTTGTCACCCACCGGCCAGTCGGCGATGCGCTCCACCGGTTGGGAGAGACGGCGCTGGAAGTCGAGCTGGTTGGGGATCTTGTCGGTGATAAGACCGAAGCGATCCACCATAAAGACCCGGCTGCGCGCCTGGGCATCGGTCAGCCCCTCGGCCTTCATCTGCGCCACGATCTGCTCGGCAATGCCGCAACCGGCGCTGCCCGCCCCGAGGAAGGCAACCCGCTTCTCGGAGAGCTTGGCGCCGGAGGCCTTGCAGGCGGCGATCAGGCTGCCCAGCGTCACCGCCGCGGTACCCTGAATATCGTCGTTGAAGCAGCAGAGCTCGTTCTTGTAGCGGTTGAGCAGTGGCATGGCGTTGTTCTGGGCGAAGTCCTCAAACTGCAGCAGGATATCGGGCCAGCGGCGCTTGACCGCCTGAATGAAGGCATCGACAAACTCGGCGTACTCATCCCCCGAGATACGCGGATTGCGCCATCCCATATAGAAGGGGTCATTCAGCAGTTGCTGGTTGTTGGTGCCGACATCCAGCACCACCGGCAGGCAGTAGGCGGGCGAGATGCCGCCACAGGCGGTGTAGAGGGAGAGCTTGCCGATGGGAATGCCCATGCCGCCGATACCCTGGTCACCCAGACCCAGGATCCGCTCGCCATCGGTCACCACGATCACCTTGACGTTCTGCTTGGTGGCGTTTTGCAGCATGTCATCGATCCTGTCCTTGTCCGGATAGGAGATAAACAGGCCACGGGCGCGGCGATAGATGTTGGAGAACTCCTCGCACGCCTTGCCGACCGTCGGGGTGTAGATGATGGGCAGCATCTCGGTCAGGTGGTTGTGCAGCAGACGGTAGAACAGTGTCTCGTTGGTATCCTGGATGTTGCGCAGATAGATGTGCTTGTCCATGTCGTTGCCAAACGCCATGAACTGGCGATAGGCGCGCTCGGCCTGCTCTTCGATGGTCTCGATATTCTGGGGCAACAGACCTTCGAGGTTGAAGTTGCTGCGCTCTTCGCTGGTGAAGGCGCTGCCCTTGTTGAGCAAGGGGGTCTCCAGCAGGGCGGGACCGGCGTAGGGAATGTAGAGAGGACGTTTCTGGTTATTATCTTCAAACATGGATCTTGGTACCTAAACGGTTAGCTAGACGCAGGGACCCGCCGATCCTAGGGGCTTGTCTCATTAATTTCAAAGAGTTTGCACATCCGTTGCAAAAGGTTTGCGACCCAGTCGACGAAAGGCGCCGGGGGTCTGACCAGTCAGACGACGAAAGCGGTTGGCAAAGTTGGCCCCATCGCTGTAACCGACCCGGGCCGCCAGCTCGCCAAGTGGCCAGTTGGTATAGAGCAGCAGCTGGCGCGCCTTGTTCATTCTGAGCTCGGTCACCCTCGCCATCGGCCCCATACCGAACGCTTGCTGACAGAGCCGGTGAAGATGGGGAACGGAGCAGGCCATCTGTCGGGCCAGCAGGGCGACACTCCAGGGTTCGTCCAGGCGCGCCTCCACCCGGCGAAACAGTGCCTGCAATCTGAGTTCAGGGGTGCCGCGCACCTCCCCTTGCAGGGTGCGCTCCAGCAGCGCCAGCAACAGGCTGAGCAGTTGAGGTTGCAGCGAAGAGCGAATCCCCTCCCCCTGCATCAGGCTGAGCAGATGGTAGAGCTGATCGCCGCCATCCCCTTGCCAGATACGGTGACCAAGGCGATGCAGGTGCTGCCAGCGCGGCACGTCATCGAGCAAAATCCAGCTGATCTGCCAGCTTTCGCCAATCAGCTTGAGCCCACCGGGCACGGCGGCCGGCAGGAAAATCAGCGATCCGGCCGGAATGGCTTGCTCACCCTCGTCGGTGAGCAGCGCGCCACCCTCATCGTGACTCACCATCAGGATGTGAAACTCGGGGCGATTGCGACGGATGAGGTAGTGATCTCGCACCCGGGAGAGGCCGGTCAGGAAGATCCCCGCCTCGCCGAGCAGGGGCAGCCCTTCACGTCCCAGCATCTGCTCTTCACAGGCTGGCGCTATCTCCAGACACTCGCTGGCAAATGGCATAACACCTCAAAAGGATAGTTTTACACAAGAAAACCGAGAGCTACTCACAGTGAGAAGAGCCTCGCCAGCACCTATCATACCCCTGACAAACCTTGCTTTTCTCATACCCGGTTAACAACTATGAATTATTGGCAAGCGATTTTAAAACAAACCACCGATCGCGAGTTCATGACCCGATTGTGGCGGCTGGCCCTGCCTGTCTCGCTACAGTCCATGATGTTCTCCCTGCTCGGCCTCATCGATATCATGATGGTGAGCCAGCTTGGCACCACGGCTGTGGCGGCGGTCGGCTTGGGTAACCGGGTCTTCTTCTTCAATCTGCTGGTGATAGCGGGCCTCGCGGGCGGGGTCTCGGTATTGGCAGCACAATACTTCGGGCGCGGGGAGATGGCCGGGGTGCGCCGCTCCCTGGCGCTGGCCATAGTGGGCGCCCTGCTGGTCACCCTGCCCTTTGCCTTCATCTATGTGTTATCACCGGGCAGCGTACTGGGTTTTGCCAGTCAGGATCCGGCACTGCGGGCACTGGCGGATCAATTCTTGATGATCACCGGCGCCACCATCCTCTGTACCGCCATCGTAGTGCCGCTGGAGTCAGCCCTGCGCTCGGTCGGCAATGCCGCCGCTCCGACCCGCATCGGCATTATCGCCATCATCGCCAACGTCATCCTCAACTACGCCCTCATCTTCGGTCACTTCGGCTTCGAGGCGATGGGGGTCGCCGGTTCGGCCTGGGGCACCACCATTTCCCGGCTGCTGCAGACAGCCCTGCTACTGCTCTACGTAAAGCGTTATGAAGCGCGCCTGATCCCGCGCGCACCAGACTGGCTGGCCGCCTTCAAGCGCAAGGAGGTGGTGCGCTTTACCCTGATCGCCCTGCCGCTGCTGTTCCATGACGGCCTCTGGGCCTTCGGCATGCTGATTTACGGCTTTCTATATGCCCATCTTGGCACCGATTCGCTGGCCATCATGACCACACTCGGCACCCTGGAGAGCATCCTGATCTCCCTCTTCTTCGGACTGGCGGTGGCCTGCTCCACCCTGCTCGGCCACCGGCTCGGGGCCGAGGAGTACGAGATTGCCTGGCAGCACTCCCAGCTGTTCCTGCTGCTGGCACCGATTGGCGCTCTGCTGGTGGGGATCATCGTCTGGCTGCTGCAAGCCAACCTGTTGCAGTGGGTCGGCAACCTGCCCCCCGAGCTGATGACAGAGGCTGGACAGGTGCTCGGCATCATGTGCCTCGGGATGCTGCTCAAGGTGTTCAACATGGTGGGGATCATCGGGGTGCTGCGCTCTGGCGGCGATGTGAACTACAGCATCTTCATCGATATTGTCGGCATGTGGTGCATCGGCATCCCGCTCGCCTGGGTGGCGGTCACGCTGCTCGGCTGGCCCCTCTCCTGGGTGGTGGCGGTGGTCTTGCTGGAGGAGCTCAGCAAGGTGTTGCTGGTGCAGCGCCGTATTCGCCAGCGCTGCTGGTTGAAGAATCTGGTGATCGGATAAACAGCCACAAATCGGGGTCATATCAATGACAGAAAAACCCTGTTTGCAGTATGCTGGGCACCTCTTCAATCAGAGACAGGGATCCACGGTTTCCCTGTCCAGTAGTCGTTTAAGGAGACGAGCATGCAACCACAGAAAGAGCTGATCACCGAGACGGCCCTGCTTGAGATGGCCAACAAGATCATCAAAGAGCATGAAGACTTCATCCACGGTATGCGCGCCGATTCGGTGGAGCAGAAGGGGGATATTCTGGTGTTCAAGGGGGAGTATTTCCTGGCCGAAGACGGCACCCCGACCGGCAAGACCATGGCGGTCTTCAACATGTTCAAGCTGCTGGCTCAGCAGCTCTCCGGCAAGTACAAGCTGGCCTGATCTCGCCAGCTCATTGCCAACAGGATGCCGCCCTCAGGCGGCATCTGTTTTTGCGCGGTTCTGCCCCTCGACCACCACGCAGTTGCGTCCCGCCATCTTGGCCTGATAGAGACACTCGTCGGCACGGTTGATCAGAATATCGATGGTGTCATCGGCACGAGCCATGGCAATCCCGATACTCACCGTCACCTCCAGCAATTCGTCCGAGGTGGGGCTCTTCACCAGCCGCGCCTCGACAGCAATGCGCAGCCGCTCGGCCATTTTGCTCGCCAGCGCCGGATCGGCGCAGTTGTGCATCAGGATGGCAAACTCTTCGCCGCCATAGCGCCCCAGCACCATGTCAGGCTCCAGCTGCTCCCCCAGGGTGGTCGCCACCTCCTTGAGCACCGCATCCCCCGCCAGATGGCCGTAGATATCGTTGATCCGCTTGAAGCGATCGAGATCCAGCAGCATCACCGCAAAGGGCTTCTTCTTGAGCTGCAGCCGGATTCTGGCCTGCTCCAGCTGCTTCATCAGCAGGCGGCGGTTCATCATGCCGGTCAGCTCATCAGTGGTCGATTCCCGATAGAGCCGCAGCAGCATGTTGAGTTGACCGCACTGCACCCAGCAACTGGCCATGGTAAACATGCCGAGCACCCACACCTGATTCAGGGTGGCCTGACTCCAGATGCTCTGGCCCACCAGCAGCCAGTGACCCAGCAGCATGGTCACCAGCACCACACCTGCCAGTTGCAAGCCGAGGGAGAGGGGGATGGGGAAGATGGCAAACAGGGTGATCAGCAGATAGGGAAAGGCCGCATAGCCCGCCTGCAACTCCTGTCCGGCGCCAAAGCTGTTCAGGCAGAAGAGGGAGAAGAGCATCATCACGGCCATCAGGTAGCCAAGGGCCAGCTTCATCCGCTCCCGCTTGAAGTGGATGAGATACGAGAGCGGAATAAGTGGCGAGAGCGCCAGAGTGCAGAAGATCCTGGCCTGGAACAGCTGCTCGAAATGAACGGCGGGCAAGGTCAACCAATCCACCACGGCCCAGGCGGGCAATCCGAGCATCAGCAAGCAGGTCAGCAGGCGCAAACGCACAGTCATAAAGCCCATGCGAGTACGAGTAAAGTCTTCGGAGTGAACCCTCGCACTCCAGAACTCTGACAACTTGAGCATCCAGAGTCTCCACGATGAATACTGAGGGCTCATTCTACACCTACAAAGTGGTAAAAATGTCATTAGCGGGGAGAATAAAAAGGAGAGGTTGATCACACAAACCGACAGATGATAATCGCAGCGCGCAAACGTTTCAACCCATCAAAAAATAAACCTTTTTTTGCATAATTAGCGCTGGTCAGCCTCATTTCAATCACTACAATAGCGCCCAATTTTCTCCCCCTCCCCACACAATTCGAGGTACTTATGGAACAGGCTGCTGTCACACGCGCCAATCGAGAGGCACATCCACCCAGGCGAGCCCATAGCGAACTGGTCTATGGCATAGAGGATGTCCCGCCTCTGCCCCAGACGCTGTTCGCCGCCCTGCAGCATATGCTCGCCATGTTTGTCGCCATCATTACCCCGCCCCTGATTATCGCCAATGCCCTCGGCCTCCCTGCCGCCGACACCCGTTATATCGTCTCCATGTCGCTGGTCATGTCCGGCATCGCCTCCTTCATTCAAACCCGCCGCTTCGGCCCCATCGGTTCCGGCCTGCTCTCGGTACAGGGCACCAGCTTCAACTTCCTCGGCCCCATCATCGCCTCCGGTCTCGCCCTCAAGCAGGCCGCCATGCCCACCGAGGATCTGTTGGGCACATTGTTCGGCACCATGATGGTTGCCGCACTCACTATCGTGGTGATGAGCCGCTTCCTCCATCTGGTGAAACGGATCATCACCCCGCTGGTCACCGGCATAGTGGTGCTGCTGATCGGTCTGACCCTGATCAAAGTGGGCCTGATCAGCATGGGCGGCGGTTATGCAGCCCTCTCTGATGGCAGCTTCGCCAGTCACACCAACCTCTTCCTCTCCCTGCTGGTGCTCGGCCTTATCGTGTTGCTGCAACGCAGTCGCAACCCTTGGTTGCGCCTCTCCGCCATCATGATCGCCATGCTGGCGGGCTATGCCGTGGCGCTGTTGCTGGGCAAAGTGAGCGCCCCCACCTTCGATGGCCCGCTGGTGATGGTGCCCATTCCGCTCCACTACGGTCTCGGCTTTGACTGGCAGCTGTTCGTGCCGCTCGCCATCATCTTCGTGGTGACGGCGCTCGAAGCGATCGGCGACATGACCGCCACCTCGGATATCTCCGGCGAGCCACTGGAAGGGCCTGTCTATATGGAGCGGATCAAAGGCGGCGTGCTGGCCGATGGTGCCAACTCCATGCTGGCGGCGGTGTTCTCCACCTTCCCCATGTCCACCTTCGCCCAGAATAACGGCGTCATTCAGCTGACCGGCGTCGCCAGCCGTCACGTCGGGCTCTTTATCGCCGCCATGCTGGCGCTGCTCGGCCTGTTTCCGGCGGTCGCCAGTCTGGTGCAGCAGATCCCCGAGCCCGTGCTGGGGGGCGCCACTATCGTGATGTTCGGCACCATCGCCGCCGCTGGCGTGCGCATCATTGCCCGCGAGGAGCTGGATCGCCGCGCCCTGATGATCCTGGCAGTGTCGCTGGCCATGGGGCTGGGGGTCGCACAGGTGCCGGAAGTGCTGCAACACCTGCCGGAGCTGGCCAAGAGTGTGCTCTCCTACGGCGTCGCCACCGGTGGCATCACCGCCATCGTGCTCAACCTGCTGCTGCCCAAGCGCGAAGCGCGCCACTCCTGAGACATCGTCCACCGATAGCCAACCCAAGCCCCGCACTGCGGGGCTTTACCTTGCCAGTCGCCACGGGTAGTGTGCTGGGCAGCCTTTTTTGAGGATGCCGCCATGCCCTATCGCCTGCTCTCCCCCCTATCCAATACCGCTTCACCCGTACAGATACTGGCGCAAGAGCAGTGCTGGCTGCGCGACTGTGCCCATGACGGCCAGCCCCTCGCTCACCTCTGGCAGGCGCCCCAATGCCTGATTGTCACTCGCAAGGATACCCGCCCCCCCCGTTACGAAGCCGCCTGCCAGCAACTTGCAGCTGAAGGCTGGCCGGTACATGTGCGCGACAGTGGCGGCACCGCCGTGCCCCACGGGGCGGGGATCCTCAACCTATCCCTGCTGCTGCCCCGTACCACCACAGATCTCGCCCACTACTACCGGCTGCTGGGGGCGCCACTGCTGACCCTGCTGGCGGAGTACGGCCTTGAGGGAAGCTATGACTTCGTACCCGGCTCCTTTTGCGATGGTCAGTACAATCTGGTGATCGGGGGACGCAAGATCACCGGTACCGCCCAGCGCTGGCTGGCGCCGGGGCAGGATCACCAAGGCGCCGTGCTGGCGCAAGCTATGCTGCTGGTGGCGGGTGATGTGGATGAGGGAACCAGAATGGCGAGCCGCTTCTACGAGCTGGCGGGCGGCGAGCTGCGTTTTATGGCGGGAACCTCCACCACGCTGGCAAGCTGCATCGATTGGCGCGGTAGCGATCAGGCACTGGTAGAGAAAGTGCGAGCACGTCTGGATAGCCTGCTGAGCGAGGGGCTATCCCCCTCATCCTGACCTTATCCCGAAGGGAGAGGGAAAGTAACCATCCATAGACACGGCGCACAAAAAAGCCACGACCGGAGTCGTGGCTTGTTCTTTTCAAGGGGAGCGTGAAACGGGCCGAGGCGTTCAGGCCGTCTGCGGCTCCGGCTCGGCTTCGCTATCCAGATCCCGGCTAAAGTAGGCGCGGGTCTCGGCGATCACCACATGGCGCAGGCCAATCAGGCCGATGAGGTTGGGCACCGCCATCAGGCCGTTAACGATATCGGCCAGCAGCCAAATCATGTCCAGATGGAGGAAAGCACCGCTCGCAACCAGCGCCAGATAGACCAGACGATAGGGCTTGATCGCCTTCACCCCGAACAGGTATTCGGTGCAGCGCTCGCCGTAGTAGTTCCAGCCAAGGATGGTGGTAAAGGCGAAGAACAGCAGGCCAATGCTCACCAGATACTGGCCGACATGAGCATCGAGCCCCTGGGCAAAAGCCAGACTGGTCATGGCCGCGCCGCTTGCATCGCCGCTCCACACGCCGGTCACCACCAGGGTCAGGCCGGTCATGGTGCAGATGATGATGGTGTCGATGAAGGTACCTGTCATGGAGACCAGCCCCTGCTCCACACACGAATCGGTCTTGGCCGCCGCCGCCGCGATGGGTGCAGAGCCCAACCCTGACTCGTTGGAGAAGACCCCGCGCGCCACCCCGGACTGAATGGCCAGCATGATGCTGGCGCCGACGAAGCCGCCGGTCGCCGCATGGCCGGTGAAGGCACTCTCGATAACCAGCATGACGGCATCGGGCAGGGCGCTGGCGTTGTTCACCAGCACACCCAGACAGGCGACGATGTAGAAGATGGCCATGAAGGGCACCACCTTGCTCGACACGCTGGAGATGGATTTGATCCCTCCTAGGGTCACCAGCGCCACGATCAGGGTCAGCACCACGGCGGTCGCTTCACGGGGCACCGAGAAGGAGAGGCTCATGGCGTCGGAGATGGCATTGACCTGCGGGAAGGTACCGATCCCGAAGAAGGCGACGCCGATGCCAAACAAGGCAAACAGCTTGGCCAGCGGCTTGGAGCCAAGCCCCTTCTCCAGATAGTACATGGGGCCACCCGCCATCTGGCCGTTGGCATCCTGCTCGCGATACTTCACAGCCAGCAGACACTCGGCGTACTTGGTGGCCATGCCGAACAGCGCCGCCATCCACATCCAGAACAGGGCACCGGGGCCGCCGAGCTTGATGGCGGTAGCCACCCCGACGATGTTGCCGGTACCAATGGTGGCAGAGAGGGCGGTACAGAGGGCGCCGAAGCTGGAGACATCCCCCTGCTTGCCCTGCCCCTGATCGCGGCCAAAGACCAGCAGCAGAGCGAGCGGCAAGCGCACCACCTGAAGCAGACCCAGACGCAGGGTGAGATAGATACCGGTCCCGACCAGCAGGATCAGCAGGGGTGGACCCCAGATAAAACTATCGATGGCGGTTAACGCCGATTGAATTGATGACATGCATCCTCCTTAAGAAACAGAAATTAAGGAGGAGAAGGATGATCTTCCCATTGGTGTCGCGATCGGCCAGAGGCGATCGGATGCGGGCCAAGCCCAGGTACAACCATCCCATCCCCTCTGTCCTTTTGCCTGAGAGTTTCCGGCGCCAACCTGCCCTTGCGGGTAGTCATGGTGCCTTGCTCCTTCGGCGCCCGATTTAACGGGTCTCTCCAGAGTATCGTCCAGTAGCAGTCCACACCGGTTTCCCGGTACCTGAAAGATTCACTTCTTCGGTGGATGGTTGCCCATCGCTCTCCTGCTACCTTCATCCGAACTAGTTTGGATTAGGAAGTCGGCATGTTAATCCAAAAAATGTGAGCTGTCTCGCACTTGGCCGCCCCCATTTATATTTTTTTAGTGACCGCCAGAACCGCGGCAAGAATGTTAAATGTTAGTTAACTATCAACAAGTTAGGCTCTCACGAATCAAATGTGGCCCAAACGGGAAAAATGGCGGATAGAGAACAGTGATCCCTCTCGTTTCGCCAAGAAAATCTTGCCGACATATCCAATCAAAATGCTTGCACACAGAATCAATAAGCCGATAATCCGCTGCATAACCAAGCACTTTGCCATCAATTTATGCACTGTGTTCGGTTGGTCCCACCGGACCGCTCGCCTGACCCGGCCGTCGCCGGTTCAATCGCATATGGCTTGGGCATATCACGCCCCCTAAGGACTTTCAAAAGAGAATGAACGACGCCCTGGTTGCAAAAGATGTGGTCGCACAAGATTACCGTCAGCTGGTTGAACAATTCGGCTCCCCCCTGCTGCTGCTCGACAAGGCAGCCGTCCGCAAACAGTATCGGGCCCTGGCCGCCGCCCTGCCCGATGTACGATTGCACTATGCACTCAAACCCCTGCCCCATGAAGCGGTGGTCTCTGTCTTGAAGGAAGAGGGGGCCTGTTTCGATCTGGCCACCAACGGCGAAGTGGATCTGGTGCGCAGTCAGGGGGTTCGCCCGGGACGTTGCATTCATACCCATCCCATCAAGCGCGACAGCGATATCCGTTATGCGCTGGAGTTTGGCTGCACCGTGTTTGTCTATGACAACCCGCTGGAGCTGGAGAAGTTCATTCCCTACAAGGACGAAGTGAAACTGTTGCTGCGGGTCAGCTTCCCCAACCCCGAGACCAAGGTCGACCTCTCCAAGAAGTTCGGCTGCACTCCGGAGCAGGCGCTGCCGCTGCTGCAACTGGCCCACGCCAAGGGGATCAAGGTGATGGGGCTGTCGTTCCACGTCGGCTCGCAAGTGCCTCATGCCCGTCGCCATGTGCAGGCCATCGACGCCTGCCGCGAGATCATGGAGCAGGCCTGGGCGCTCGGGCTCAAGCCCTGGGTGCTGGATATCGGCGGCGGTTTCCCGGTCGATTATGAGGGGGGCGAGTTCGATATCGACGGCTTCTGCGCGCCGATCCGCGAAGCGCTGGCCAAGTTGCCCGCTACCGTGCAGAAAATTGCCGAACCGGGCCGCTTTATCAGCGCACCGGCCATGACTTCGGTATCCAGCGTAATGGGCAAGGCCCACCGCGGCGACAAGATCTGGTACTACCTGGATGACGGTCTCTACGGCAGCTACAACGGCCAGCTCTATGACCACGTTACCTATCCGGTGAGCACGCCTTATGCCAGCGGCGAGCAGCACAACTCGGTGCTCTCCGGCCCGACCTGCGACAGCGTGGATGTGATCCGCGATGGCATCATGCTGCCGGATCTGGCTATCGGCGAACTGGTGATTGGCAAGGTAATGGGCGCCTACACCTGGGCCTCCGCCTCCACCTTCAACTTTTTCCCCAAGGCCAGCATCCTCATTCTGGACAGCAGCCAGAAGGGGCAAAAGCTGGTGGCAGTAGCCTGAGCACACCGCTCGCTCGCCAACAGGTTCACTGGGCAAAAACAAGAGGGGGAAGCTTGAGCTTCCCCCTCTCTCATTTCACCAACCCCTATCAGATAAACTGACTGGTCAGCAGCCAGCCGGTGTAGGCAACGAAGCAGGTGAGCAGCACGCCCCCCTCCAGCCGGTTGATGCGGCCCTGCCCCTTGCGGCCCAGACACATCACCAGCAGCAGCAGGGTCAGCCCCATCATGATGCTCCAGTCACGGGTGAGCACTTCCGGCGCCACATCGAGCGGGTGGATGCCCGCCGCGATCCCCACCACCGCCAGGGTGTTGAACAGGTTGGAGCCGAGCACGTTGCCAAGGGCCAGATCATGCTCGTTCTTGCGAATGGCGATGAGGGACGAGGCCAGCTCCGGCAGGGAGGTTCCTACCGCAACTATGGTGAGACCAATCACCAGATCGCTGATACCGAGTGCCTGAGCGATGGTCACCGCCCCCCAGACCAACAGGCGGGAAGCGCCGATCAGCAGCACCAGCCCTACCACCAGCCAGAAGATGGCGCTCTTGAGGGACATCCCCTCGCTCTCGATATCCTCGGCGGTCTCGGTATCCAGCGCATCTCCCTTGCCATTCATGCCAGCCCAGATGGACCAGCCCATCAGGGCAACGAAGACAGCCCCCAGAATGACCGCATCCATCCGGCCCAGATGACCATCGATCAGCAGGGCGCCGGAGAGCAGGGTAATACCGAGCAGAATGGGGATCTCCTTGCGCACAACCTGAGAGGCCACCGCGATAGGGCTGATCAGTGCCGTCAGACCCAGGATCAGCGCGATATTGGTGATGTTGGAGCCATAGGCATTACCAAGCGCCAACCCGGGATTGCCCTGGGACGCCGCCAGCGCCGAGACCACCATCTCCGGGGCCGAGGTACCAAAACCGATGATCACCATGCCGATCAGCAGCGGCGGCATCCCCGCATAACGGGCAGTGGCGGCGGCACCGTCGACAAACTTGTCTGCACTCCAGACCAGCAGCGCCAGTCCGGCAATCAGGGCAACAAAAGCCAGGGTCATAGGATCTTCATCTCTTGTTATCAGCAACGAAGCGCCAGCCCAAACGGGCAGGCACCATGGGAAAGTGGCGCCAGTGTAGCTGTGCCACCTCCCATTTCAAGGGGAAATCAAACCGTGATTAACATTTCACAGTGCAGCCAGCAGGCTCGCGGCATCGGAGACCTCAAACTTGCCCGGCGCCTCCACAAACAGCTGCTCGACCACACCATCGTTGGCGATCAACGCAAAGCGCTGGGCACGGATGCCGCCAAAGGCGCCGGTATCCTTGGCCAGATCCAGCGCCCGGGTCCAGCTGCCATCGCCATCCGCCAGCATGGTGATCGCCTCGGCATTCTGGGCCGTCTGCCAGGCCCGCATCACGAAAGCATCGTTGACCGACAGACAACAGATGGCATCCACCCCTTTGGCCATAAACTGATCGGCCAGCACCACATAACCGGGCAGATGAGCATTGGAGCAGGTGGGAGTAAAGGCGCCGGGTACCGCAAACAGCACCACTTTTTTACCGGCGAACAGCGTCTGGCTATCCCGCAGCTGCTTGCCCTCGGCGGTGATAAAGGTAAATTCGCCCGCAGGCAGGGGGTGTCCTACAGCAATCATGATTTCTCGTCCTGAGTCGTGATGGGAAGTCGCCAGTTTATCCCAGAGTGACGATGCCGCCTAACAGCGGCTCTGAGCCTGACCATGGATAGCGGCAGGCATTTTCCCCTTGGGCAGACTACTCTTGAGCTGGTTTCACGGCGCCAGGAGGCCCCATGCAACACTATTACGATGGTCTGGAAATTCGTCCCCCCGCCATGCGCGAACAGCAGCAACTGGACCAGCTCAATCATCAGCTTACCCATGTCAGTCAATATTGCGCCGGTTACTCCAGCGCCTATCGCCAGTGCCGCCTCGAGGATCTGGCAGATCTGGCCACCCTGCCACTGCTCGACAGCAAAGAACTCTTTGCCGCCCAGCAGGCTCATCCCCCCTTTGCCGGTCTCACCGGCCGCCCCGCCAGTCAGGCGCTGCGGGTATTCTCCTGTCCGGGCCAGCTGACCATCCCCGAGTATGCGGGAGCAGACTGGTGGGGCGCCGCCCGGGCGCTGTTTGCCGCCGGTTTCAAGGCGGGGGAAGTGATGCTCAACGGCCACGACTATCATGCTGGCCCCACCGCCTTTATCTTCGATAACGGCGCCCGCCAGCTGGGGGCTCCAGTGGTACCCTGCGGGCCCCACGATACCCAGCGCCAGCTGGAGGCACTGCTGCGCTATCAACCCACCGGCTACGTCGGTCCGCTGGTGACCCTGCTCGACCTGCTGGAAGCGGCCGAAGCAGCGGAGATCCCGAGCGACTCGCTGCGCCGCGCCCTATTGTGCGAAGCCACCCATCCTGAAACCGCGCCACTGCGCGCCATTCACGGCATTGCGGCCCTCAACTGTCTGGTGTGGCAGGATGTGGGGGTGGTGGCCTACGAGAGTCAGCCCGGTCAGGGCTTTATCGTCAACGAGAGTTGCATCGTCGAAATCATCGATCCCGCCAGCGGCAATCCCGTGAGTGGAGATGAAACGGGCCAGCTGGTGGTGACCCGGCTCGATCTGGAGTATCCGCTGCTGCGGCTAGCCACCGACTGGCAAGGTCACTGGCTCGCCAAGCCGAGCGCTTGCGGGCGCACCAACCGACGCCTCAAGCTGGTGTAGCAGACCAACTAAATGCACAAAGGCAGACGGGCAGCCATCAGGCTGCCCGTCTTGTCTCTGAACTGGAAAAGAAAATATCTAAAGAGAGACGTTAGCGTCTCGCCTGCCAGGTGGCGATGGCGAGCAGGGAGTCAGGGGTAAATTCGCTGGCACGCTCGGCAATCTCGGCCAGGCTCATCCAGTGCACCGCGCTCACCTCTTCGGCCTGCAACTGCAGCGGCCCCTGATAACGGCAACTGAAGAGGCCACCCCAGACCCGGTAGCCCTCCCCTTCCGCATAAAAGCTGCCAAAGCCCTGCAGGGGAACATCCATAATCCCCAGCTCTTCGGCCAGCTCGCGGCGGGCGGAGCGCTCCATCTCCTCACCGGTGGTGACCACGCCACCGGCGCAGGCATCCAGCATGCCGGGGCAGAAATCCTTGCTGAGGGTGCGCCGCTGCACCAGGATCCGATCCGCGTCGTCGAGCACCAGAATATAGCTGGCACGATGGCAGAGATTCTCTCGCCGCACCTTGGCTCGCTCGGCCACGCCAATCACCCGGTTATTCCCGTCCACCACATCAACCCATTCCACGCACAGGCCCTTTCGTTTGTTCCATTCAAGCCCGCAGTATATCGGTGCGGTGGTTTGTCATGGCACAACTTTTTCGATGACGCCGTCAATTTGCCGAACTCACTGGCAAAATAAGGATTCATGCAAATCTTTATAAACCGTCATATCAGTGTCATCGACCGACACCATAGTGTGCCCTGTCCAGGCAATCAGGGAACCGTGTGATGAAGGTATTCAAGCAGTTATCCCCACGGCAGATCGCTCGCTACATCAAGAGCTTTCATCGAGGCTATTTTGCCATCGAGTCGCTGGGGACATTTGAATTCAACGCGGGCAGGATCAGCCTCCATGGCCTGACCTGCCGCCAGCGGCTAAGACTGGCTCGCCAGATCAATCTGGCGGTCAGACAACTTGGTCACCGCGACCCCTTGCCGGACATGTGAGTCAAAGGGTCTTGCCCTACTGTCTGTTGTGCATCCATGCTTTGCCCGCCGGCTACTGGCCGCGCGGGCCGTTTTCGATATCGGTAATGATGCCGTTGCGCACCGTCACAAAGCGCATGAACTCGTTCTTGCCGAAGTTGTAAGTCCAGCGTTCACCATATTTGACCTGCACCATGTTGCCAAACTGGTTCTCCTCGTTGCGGTTGAGCTCTTCACGCAACATCGGCTCACCGCACTTGAGCAGCATCTCGGCGGTGGTGTCTCCCTCGGTGATCAGGGCGTTCTTGCAGCGCATGGCATCAGCACTGGCCGGAATACTCAGCAGCAACAGAGCAAGCCCCGCTACTTTCTTCATCTTCTTGCTCATCGGGTTCTCCTTATCCTCTCTAATGAGTCGCAGTATGCCTGTTCCCGTTTCTGAAAAAACCAGTAAAAAGCGCAAAAGTGCCGCCCTTTTCTGCTCTCCAGCCCGCTGGTCGCGACAAATGCTGTCTATCACATAGCCCAAAAACAAACGGCGACCCGAGGGTCGCCGTTTGCATCAAGCCAGCAGGATCACAGGATGTCCAGCAGCTCGACTTCAAATACCAGTGCAGAGTAAGGCGGGATGGAGCCCGCGCCACGGGCACCGTAGGCCAGATCGTGGGGGATGTAGAGCTTCCACTTGGAACCAACCGGCATCAGCTGCAGCGCTTCAACCCAGCCAGCGATCACGCCGGTTACCGGGAATTCAGCCGGCTGGCCGCGAGCGACAGAGCTGTCGAATACGCCACCGTGGGTGAAGGTTCCGTGGTAGTGCACACGCACGGACTGACCGGCTACCGGAACGGCACCGTTGCCTTCTACCAGCACTTCGTACTGCAGACCGGAGTCGGTCACCTTCACTTCAGCGCGCTTGGCGTTATCAGCCAGGAAGGCTTCGCCGTCAGCAGCGGCGGCCTTGGCGGCGGCTTCCTGCTCTTCTTGCATACGCGCAGTGATCACCTGGAAGGCATCATTGATATCGTCACGGCTGACCGCGAACTCCAGACCATTCAGAGCATCTGCCAGACCTTGTTGCAGGGCCGGGATATCCAGACCGGCGAAGGCTTGCTGCGCCAGCTGATCACCCATGTTGCGGCCGATGCCATAGCTGGCCTTCTGTTCGATAGAGTCGTATTGGGACATTGAGATGTTGCTCCAGATCCATGTAGTAAAGAGGCGGGATAATATCAGACTTTTAGCCGGGGTGCTGCCGGGGGCGCCCCTGATTTCCCCGTCAGTGGGAGGAACTTCACACAAGATGCGGATAAACGCCGCCCAACGGCGGCGATCTGCTTAACCGCGATCCAGCAACGCTCTGACCGCAGCCACCTTGGCGCCATCGGTGATATTGACCCGGCCATCATCCGAAGTGCCCATATTCACTCCGTGCGGCACCATGCCGCCGCGCCAGCCCATACCGGACATATGCACTTCGCTCACCCCGGTGAACTCGATGATGGTCCGCACGTTGTCGGCATTGACCCCGGCGCCCGGCATCAGGCTGGCACGCCCCGCCAGCGCCTGCTGCATCTCCTGCAGGGTCTCCAGCCCCGCCAGCGCGGTCGGCGCATGGCCCGAGCTCAGAATGCGCTCGCAACCGGCCGCGACTATGGTCTCCAGATCGAGGCGCCAGTCGGAGGAGAGGTCGATGGCGCGATGGAAGGTGACCCCCAGGGTGCCAGCGGCATCCACCAGCTGTTTGAGCTTGGCGGCAGGCACCCGCCCCTCCTCATCCAGCAAACCGACCACCACCCCTTGCAGACCGGCAGCGCGGGCCGCCGCGATATCTTGCAGCATCATCTCGAACTCGCCGTCGTTGAAGCAAAAATCCCCGGCGCGCGGGCGGATCATGGCGTAAACCGGCACGCTGGCGTGGCGGGCTGCCTGCTGCATAAAACCGTAGGAGGGGGTCAGGCCGCCCAGACCCAGCGCAGAGCAGAGCTCGATGCGATCCGCCCCGGATTGCTGGGCGGTGAACAGGGATTCCAGGTTGTCGATACAGATTTCAAGATGGGTCATGAGGACTCCTTTTTCGGGGAGATCAGACCCCACATCTGATCTCATAGATTGAGCAAGGCTGCGCCGCGCACACCACCGGCACCGCCGAAGCGGGCCTGGCGGATCTCGGGCAGGGCGACCCCGGGCAGCAAGTGACCGGGCAGACGCAGCGGCAGCTGTTCATAGAGGGCCGGCAGGCCGCTCAGGCCGCCCCCCAACACCACCACTTCGGGATCAATCACCGAAATGGCGGTGGCAAGCCCGGCGGCCATGATCTCCAGCCAGCAGTCGACCGTCTCGACCGCATGGGGTTCATGGGCCTCGAAGCGTCCCACAATCTGGTGACCCGTGGCGCGCTGGCCATGGAAATGATGATAGAGACGCTCCAGACCGGTACCGGAGGCATAGGTTTCAAAACAGACCAGACGACCGCAACCGCAACGGGGACGGGGCAACTCGGGGTACTTCATCAGCATGGTCGCGGGCAGGGGGTAGTGACCAATCTCGCCAGCCAGCCAGTTGCGCCCCAGAATAAGCTTGCCCGCCAGATAGACGGCGCCGCCGATACCGGTGCCGATGGTGATGCCGAGCGCACTGCCTGCACCGTCGGCTGCCCCTTGATGCACTTCGGACCAGAGGAAGCAGTTGGCGTCGTTATCCACCTTGACCGGCCGCTCCAGCAGCTCGGCCAGATCGGCACCCAGATGGCGACCATTGATGGAGGGCAGATTGGCCGCCACTATGCTGTGATCGTGGCTGTTGATGACACCGGGAAAACCGATACCGACCGAGCCCCGAGCCCCGAAGCGGGCATCCGCCAGCTCGACCCGGGAGCGGATCAGCTGCTGCAGCCCCTCATAATCGTTGCCAGGGGTGCTCATGCGCTCCTCGTGGCATAGGTTCAATGCACCGTCATAGACCGCGAAGGCGATCTTGGTGCCACCGATATCAAAGCCGTAATACATGCCAGCACTCCCTTGTCAGCCCGTGTTTATCCAACTCTGTTTCAAGGGGGACATTGTATTAATTCGCAAAAAAAATAAAGTGACCGAAGGCGAAAAACGGGAGAGTGATCAGAGCAAACGGCTCATTTGTCGCTGCAGGCAGGGCTGCCCGAGGCTTATCAGGGTGCGCTCCTCGCCATCAAAGACGAAGCCACGGCGCAGGTAGAACCCCTCGCCGATGTGGTTGCCATCGAGCAGCCACAATTTGACGCTATGGCAGCCGGCGCGGCGCATCTGCATCGCCACCGCCTGCCACAGCCGTTTGCCATAGCCTTGTCGCCAATGGTCGGGATGGAGGTAAAAGGCGCGGATCAGGGCGCTGCTCTGCCCCGCTTCCTGCTGTGGTTGCCAGTAGAGCAGGCCAATCACCACCTCATCGAGACAAAGCAGCATGGGCCTTGGGCCCGGCTCGGCCAGACGGCTCTGCCAGATCTGCAGATGGGCGGTGACGTCCAGCTGCTCCAGCAGGTCGGCACCGAGCACCTTGCCATAGGCAGCGAGCCAGCTGGCTCGCTGCATCACCGTCATGGCGGCGGCATCGTCGCTGCGCGCCATGCGCAGGCTTATGCCTTGCATTGGGGCACCAGACCGTTGGCGCGGGCCTGCTCATAGAGCGGCAGCACTTGCGCCTGTTGCGCCTGCAACTCGGCGATCCGGTTCTCGTTGCTCGGGTGGGTGGAGAGCAGTTGCGGCGGCGTGTTGCCACCGGCGGCGGCACTCATGTTTTGCCACAGGGGGATTGCCTCGGCCGGCTTGAACCCGGCGCGCGCCATCAGCTCAAGTCCGAGCCGATCCGCTTCGCTCTCCTGAGTTCGGCCATAGGGCAACATCACCCCCACCTCGACCCCGAGGCCAAGGGCGGCCATGGTGGCGCCGCGATACTCGCTGGTGCCCATGGCAATGTCCGCAGCCGCCAGACCAATCCCCGCCAGCTGGCTGCGCGAGAGTCGTTCGTTGGAGTGCTGGGCCAGTACGTGAGTCAGCTCGTGACCGATGACGGTCGCCAGCTGATCCTGATTCTTGGCCACCTTGAGCAGACCGCTGTAGACACCAATCTTGCCGCCGGGCAGGGCGAAGGCGTTGACCTGTTTGGAGTCAAACACCACCACTTCCCAGTTGGTGATGCCATAGCTGGCCGGCACCTGAGCGGTCACCGCCTTGGCGACACAGGAGACATAGGCGTTGAGTTTGGCATCCTTGCTCACCTTCTCCTGCTTCTTCATCTGTTCGAAGGAGTCGGCGCCCAGCTGGTTCATCTGCTGGGGAGAGTAGAGCAGCATCTGGCTGCGGCCGGTCGGCGACTGGGCGCAGGCGACCAGCAGGGAACTACAGAGGGCTACCATGCCAAACTTGGTGAGGGACGCAATCATGAAGGGATCCTTTGCCATAACGTTGCCCTATTCTCGGAAATGCCGCCCGGCTACGCAAGGGAGCCAGCCCCCGGCTGGCGGAAAATTATCCATCCAGCGCTATTAACAAAACTGACAACCGCCAAAAACAAAACGAGCCCGCTTGGGGCTCGTTTTATCAGGGCATGCTGACTGCAGGCAGTTACATGATACCCAGCTTTTTCAGGTCAGCCTGTACCACCTTGGCCGGAACCGGCACGTAGCCATCTTTGGCAACGATGTTCTGGCCTGCTTTGGAGAGCATCATCTTGACGAACTCTTGCTCCATCGGGGAGAGCGGCTTGTTCGGATGCTTGTTCACGTAAACGTACAGGAAGCGTGACAGCGGATACTTGCCAGTGATAGCGTTATCGGAGGTCGCTTCGATGAAGGTCTTGCCATCTTTGGAGAGCGGTACGGCACGCACGCCGGAGGTGACATAACCGATACCGGAGTAGCCGATGCCGTTCAGGGAGGCAGAGACAGACTGCACCACGGAGGCAGAACCCGGCTGCTCGTTTACGCCACTCTTGAAGTCGCCGTTACACAGGGCGTGCTCCTTGAAGTAACCGTAGGTACCGGATACGGAGTTGCGACCGAACAGTTGCAGATCCTTAGAGGACCAGTTGCCATCCAGACCCAGATCAGACCATTTGGTGGCAGCCTTGGCTTCGCCGCACTTGAGGGTGCTGGAGAAGATGGCGTCGATCTGCGGCATGGTCAGCCCCTTGATGGGGTTGTCCTTGTTGACGAACACCGCCAGGGCATCGACTGCAACGCGGATGGCAGTCGGCTTGTAGCCGTAACGCTTCTCGAATGCTTCCTCTTCACCGGCCTTCATGGCACGGCTCATCGGGCCGAACTGGGCAACACCTTCGGTCAGGGCAGTCGGGGCGGTAGAAGAACCGGCGGCCTGGATCTGCACGTTGACATTGGGGTACAAACGCTTAAATTCTTCGGCCCACAGGGTCATCATGTTGGCCAGGGTGTCCGAGCCGACAGAGGACAGGTTGCCCGAAATGCCGCTGGTCGGTGTGTAATCCGGCAGGTCTTTATCCACACCGGCAGCCAGGGCGCTGACAGAAAACAGGGTTGCTGCGGTGAATCCGATTACACCAGCCAGTTTGTTGAGTTTCATCCAATCTCTCCAAAGTTACAGAAGGTCCGTTCTTAAGACGGCGCCAGTATCTGACCTGGCAGTGACAAATTTATGGATTTAATGTGACACTTTAATGACATGGCGACAGATTTGAACAAATGAAAAGAGGGTCCGTTCAAAGGCCCTCTTTTTGCAGCTAACCCATTGCCATAAAAGACTATTTAATCACCACCATGCGACTCGGAATGAGAAAGCTGAAGCGGCTGCCAAGGCCGACCCGGCTCTCGATATCGAGCTGGCAGTCGTGATGACTGAGGGCATGCTTGACGATGGCAAGGCCCAAGCCTGAACCGCCGGTGTGGCGCGAGCGTGCCTTGTCGACCCGATAGAACCGCTCGGTCAGCCGCGCCAGATGCTCGGGGGCAATCCCCTCCCCTTCATCGCTCACGGCAAACAACGCCATCGCCCCCTGCTTGCGCCACTCCACGGTAATTTTTCGCCCCGCCGGGGTGTAGTGGATGGCGTTATAGACCAGGTTGGAGACGGCACTGCGCAGCTGCTCCTGATCCCCGCGCACCAGCAAATTGGGCTGCACCACAAATTCGAGCTGGTGGGCCCGTTCGCCCGAGAGCGCTCGCGCCTCCTGCTCCAGCAGCCCCAGCATGGCAGGCATGTCCACCAGATGGGAGAGATCCACGGTCGGGGCCGCCTCGATACGGGAGAGGGTAAGCAGCTGATTGACCAGATTATCCATCCGGATGGTCTGCTCCATCATCACCCGATGCGCCTTGGCCCACATGGCGGGCGGGGGCGGCTCCTCGGTCATCTCCAGATAGCCCTTGAGCACGGTCAGCGGGGTACGCAGCTCGTGGGAGACGTTGGAGACGAAGTGCTTGCGGGTCTTCTCGAGACTGCGCAAGCGGGTGACATCCCGTACCACCAGCATCGCCTGATCCGAGGCGTAGGGCATGATGCGAAACTCGAGAAACTTCTCCTCGTTGACCGGGGAGTGCATCTCGAGGGGCTCGTCATATGCCCCCTTGCCCAGATAGGCGTTAAAGGCCGGATTGCGAATGAGGTTGCCGATATGCTGGCCGGCATCCTCCGGCCAGCGAAAACCGAGCAGTTGCTCCGCCAGCCGGTTGCACCAGAGGATGCTGCCATCGGTGCGAAACACCACGGCGGCATCGGGCAGCGCCTCGGCACCCTCCCGGAAGCGGCGGATCAGCCCCGCCAGCTCGCGGCGACGGGCGCGGTGACGCTGCTGCAGCTTGTAGATACCGTTGAATATGTACTCCCAGCTGCCATTGCCGCTGGGGGGCACCAGGCTGCGGTCGTGCCACAGCCAGTCAGAGAGCCGCTTCTGGAAGCGATAGTGCCAGCCCAGATGCAACACGGCCGCCACCAACAGGCAGAGGGCAAGATGATCAATCAACCAGCCAACCAATGCGAAGGGGGCGTAAAAAAACGCCATTCGCCACAACTGTCGCCGCCAGGCGTAAGGTTGCAACATAACTGCCTCTAGAGACGGGTTGAGAAGCGGTATCCGGCTCCACGCACCGTCTGGATCAATCTGTCGTGCCCTGTCTCTTCAATCGCCTTTCGCAGGCGACGAATATGCACATCCACGGTTCTGTCCTCGACGTACACATTGGTACCCCAGACATTATTGAGCAGCTGTTCACGGCTGTAGACCCGCTCGGGGTGAGTCATGAAGAAGTGAAGCAGCTTGAATTCGGTCGGCCCCATGTCGAGCGCCTTCTCTTCGGCACTGACCCGGTGGGAGACAGGATCGAGTTTCAGCCCCTGCACCTCGATCACCTCGTCTACCGAGGTGGGCGACACGCGGCGCATCACCGCATGGAGGCGAGCGGTCAGCTCCTTGGGCGAGAACGGCTTGGTGATATAGTCGTCGGCACCAGCCTCCAGACCACGCACCTTGTCCTCCTCTTCACCGCGAGCGGTGAGCATCACCACCGGGATCTGGCGCGTCACCTCATCCTGCTTGAGCTGCTTGATAAACTGGATGCCACTGCCGCCCGGCATCATCCAGTCGAGCACGATGAGTTCGGGGTAGGGTTCGCGCACCTTCGCCAGTCCATCGGCGTAATCTTCCGCTTCAATCGTCTCATATCCCTTCTGCTCCAACACGAAGCAGAGCATTTCGCGGATCGGTGCTTCGTCCTCGACCACCAGAATTCGCTTAGCCATTCCCTTCTCTCTCCTCTGTGAAGATGGGTGCGCCAATTATTAGAATTTTCTGTGACACTTTTATGACTTTATGACAGGCGGGATGATAAACGTTTTCAGATTCAGTTGGCAGCAGTACGTTGCAACAAGTCCCACCGGTTGCCGCTGATATCCTCAAACACCACCACGGTGCCATATGGTTCATCGCGGGGCTGTTCACAAAAATGAACACCGTACGCCTGCATACGCTGGTAATCCCCCCAGAAATCAGTGGTCTCGAGGAACAGGAATACCCGACCACCGCCCTGCTGGCCGATGGCGGCCTGCTGCTGCGCATTGGCCGCTTGTGACAGCAGCAACGCGGAACCGGGGGCGCCTTTGGGGGCAACCCGCACCCAGCGCTTGCCCGGTTTGCCCGGTTCATCGAGCCGAGTGTCCTCCAGGAGTACAAAGCCAAGTCCCTCGGTAAAAAAGCGAATAGCCTGATCGTAATCAGCCACCAGCAGGGTCAGCGCCCCTATGTGTTGTGACATGGCAGAAAATCCTCAACGGATGAGTCAACGGGCGCAATGCCCCGGCCAGGGCGCATCATAGCGGCTGGATGGGCAGGGCTCCAGCCGTCATGTGCGTCTTGAAAACAACCGGTGAGGGGGAGTGAGCACTCAGGGGGCTTCGCGCAGCGTCCGGTAGAGGGTGGTGCGGCTGATCCCCAGCTGGCGCGCGGCCTCGCTCACATTGCCGCCGCATGCCGCCAGCGTTTGCTGCACCTGCCGCCGGGTTTGTTCACGCAAGCTGGTCGCCTCCCCCATCGGCAAGGCGCCGGGCTCTGTGGCCACACTGGGCAGATGCAGGTGGGCGGGTTCTATCCAGCCCAACCCCTCTGCCAGCACACAGGCCACTTCCAGTGCCTGCTTGAGCTGGCGCACGTTGCCGGGCAGCGGATGGGCCAGCAGCTGTTGCTCCGCATCGCGGGTCAGACGCAGGGTCGGGTCCATCTCCGCCAACAGTCGCTGGATCAGCTCCAGACGCTCAGCGGCAGGCCAACGGCGCAGCGGCATCAGCTGCTGACGCCAGCCGCAGATCCGGTAATAGAGGTCTTCGCGAAATGCGCCACTCAGCACCATGGCCGCCAGATCCCGGTGGCTGGCACTGACCAGCCAGAAATCCACCGCCTCCGGCTTGTGACTGCCAACCGGCGTCACGCTGCGCTCCTGCAATACCCGCAGCAGTCGGGTTTGAGCCTGCAGCGGCAGTTCGCCAATTTCATCGAGCATCAGCATGCCGCCATGGGCTGCACGCAGATAACCCTGACTGCCCTGGCTGCGGGCACCGCTGAAGGCCCCGCCCACATACCCAAACAGCTCGGCTTCCACCAGATCTGCTGGTAACGCGCCACAGTTGACACACACCAGTGGCTGCTCCCGCCGACTGGACGCTCGGTGCAGGGCCCGCACCAGATGCTCTTTACCGCTGCCGGTCTCCCCCTCGATAAGCAGCGAAATGCCGCGCTCCAGCATCTTGAGCGGCACCTGCTGCGGATGTGGCACCGGGCTTGAGTGACCCGGCAGCGCGGTGCAGGAAGAGGTCACGTCCGCTGCTGGCACCAGCCGCAAGCCACGCCCCTCGCGCAGCAGTTGCCTGCCATCGAAAGGGTGCTGGCCGAGCCAGAGTCGGCCTGCCCGGTTGGCGCCGAGCAGTTCCCCCTCCTCTCCCAGCAACAGGCGAGCGGACCAGAGGCTCTGGGGATCGAGATCCACCAGCCAGCCCGGCTGACGCGCCAATAGTGCGTTTTCGAGGGTCATGGCCAGCAGCCGCACCGTGCCCAGCATGTCGCCATCGTGATGGGCCGCATCGGTGGAGATATCGAGCACCCCGAGCAATTGCCCATCCGGCCCGAGCAACGGACAAGCGCTGCAACTGAGGAAGCTGTGCTGGGCGAAGAAGTGCTGATTGCCGAGCACCTGTACTTCGCTCTGCTCGGCCAGCGCGGTACCGATGGCATTGGTGCCCTTGCTCGCCTCACCCCAGCGGGCGCCACTGCGCAAAAAGATACGCTCGGCATGGCGGGCGAACCCCTCATCACCGCTGGCGGCCAGAATGGCTCCCTCACCGTCATACAACAACAGGCGACAGGGGCGACCCGCCAGCAACTGGGCAAACAGCGGCAGCACGAAGCGCTGGAAGCAGGAAATCAGAGCCCTGTGCTGCTCCTGACGGGCCGACAGCTCCCCCTAGGGCAGCAAGTCCAGATCGGCACTCTGCTGGCGGCTCAGCCCCTGATGCAGGCAGCGCTGCCAGGAACGCTGGATCGGACCGGGACCGGGTTGAAGTGACTCACTCATCACGCCTCCTGTTCACAAACAGCACGACTGTCTCGGCCACTGTCCAGAAACGGTACAGTTTTATCGCAATAGCCGTGGTCATTGGTTAACCAAGATACGCCGCCACACCCCATTTGATAACGTTTTTGTAACCTTTTACCTGCTGGTCAGACCCTTTGGCACGCCCCTTGCGATATCAGCTGGCAACCGGTCTGTCTGCCAGCCCGGTCAGGATCACACACATAAAGGATGATGAGATGATTTATACCGCTCCCGGTCAGGCAGGTGCCCTGGTCAGCTTCAAGTCCCGTTACGACAACTTCATCGGTGGTGAGTGGGTGGCTCCTCGCGCCGGCCGCTACTTTGAAAACATCTCGCCGGTGGATGGCAAAGTATTCTGCGAGGTCGCTCGCTCCGACGCCGCCGATATCGAGCTGGCGCTGGATGCCGCCCACAAGGCGTTCACCAGCTGGAGCAAGACCAGCGTCACCGAGCGCAGCAACCTGCTGCTGCGCATCGCCGATCGCATCGAGCAGAACATCGAAAGGCTCGCCATCGCCGAAACCTGGGAGAACGGCAAGGCGGTGCGTGAAACCCTGGCGGCAGACCTGCCGCTGGTGGTGGATCACTTCCGCTACTTCGCTGGCTGCATTCGCGCTCAGGAGGGCTCGGCCGCCGAGCTGGATCAGAACACCGTCAGCTACCACTTCAAGGAGCCCATCGGCGTGGTCGGCCAGATCATCCCGTGGAACTTCCCGCTGCTGATGGCCGCCTGGAAGCTGGCTCCGGTGCTGGCGGCCGGTTGCTGCAGCGTGCTCAAACCCGCCGAGCAGACCCCGGTCACCATCATGCTGATGATGGATCTCATCAAGGACATCCTGCCCCCCGGCGTAGTCAACGTGGTCAACGGCTTCGGCGCCGAGGCAGGTCAGGCTCTGGCCACCAGCAACCGGATCCAGAAACTGGCCTTTACCGGTTCGACCGAAGTGGGCGCCCATATCCTGCGCTGCGCCGCCGACAAGCTGATCCCCTCCACCGTGGAGCTGGGGGGCAAGTCCCCCAATATCTACTTCGCCGACGTGATGCAGCACGAGAGCAGCTACATCGACAAGGCGGTAGAAGGGATGTTGATGACCTTCTTCAACCAGGGGGAAGTGTGTACCTGTCCCTCCCGCGCGCTGGTGCAGGCCAACATCTATGACGACTTCATGGACAGGGTGCTGGCCCGTGCCCGCACCATAGTGCAGGGCAACCCCCTCGATACCGCCACTCAGGTGGGAGCGCAGGCGTCTCGCGAGCAGTTCGACAAGATCCTGGGCTACATGGAGATCGGCCGCGGCGAAGGGGCCAAGATGCTGATCGGCGGCGGCCCGGCCAAGGTGAGCGGACTGGAGGGGGGGTTCTACATCCAGCCCACCATCTTCTCCGGTCAGAACAAGATGCGGGTGTTCCAGGAGGAGATCTTCGGGCCGGCGCTCGGGGTCACCACCTTCAAGGACGAGGCGGATGCTCTGGCCATTGCCAACGACACCCAGTACGGGTTGGGGGCAGGCCTGTGGACCCGCGACAGCAATCTGGCCTGGCGCATGGGGCGTGGCATTCAGGCTGGCCGGGTCTGGGTCAACTGCTACCACGCCTACCCGGCACACGCCGCCTTTGGCGGCTACAAAAAGTCGGGGATCGGCCGCGAGACCCACAAGATGATGCTGGACCACTACCAGAACACCAAGAACCTGTTGGTGAGTCACGACATCAACCCGCTCGGCTTCTTCTAACGCAAGCAGATGTCATAAGAAAGGGCGCCTGCGGGCGCCCTCCTTGTTTTGCTTCACCAGATGACATGTCCGGCGATTTGTTATCGACCTGACTGCTGGCGATAACGCTGGGGGGAGCAGCCCAGCTCCCGGTTGAACATGGCGATAAAGGCCGAGGTGGAGCCGTAACCGAGCCGCCAGCTGATCTCCTGAATGGGCATGTCCCCCTTGAGCCAGGCCAGCGCCTTGAGCAACCGCAGCCGCGCCCGCCACTGGCCGAAACTCATCCCCAACTCCCGCAGGCAGCGCCGCGCCAGGGTGCGCTCTGTGGTGTGCAGTTGTCCAGCCCACTGAGCCAGAGTACGGGGATCGGCAGGATCGCTGTGTAACGCCGCCAGCATGGGAGCCAGCAGCTTGTCCTGACTCATCGGCAGGTAGCTCTCCTGACAACGGGTGCGCGCCAGTCGCTCCACCAGCAACTCGGCCTGACGCTGATCCCACTCATCCACCATATGGCTTACCCGCCGTTCGCAAAAGTCGCTCAGCAGGGCGCGGATCAGCGGGGTGAGCAGCAGCAATCTGGGCTCTGGCGGCAGCTTGGCCGCCAACTCGTGGCTGACGTAGATGGAGGTGTAGTCGAGGGTCTGCTCGTTGTAAGAGGTGTGGTCGAGATCCGCCGGTACCCAGATAAGGTAGTCGGCAGGGGCCACCAGTCGCTGATCCCCCAACTCTATCTCCATGATCCCCAGGCTGATCATGTTGAGCTGGCCCCAGGGGTGGGAGTGCAGCACGGTCGCGCTGTCGGCCAGCATCTGCTGGTAACTGAAAAAGAGCGGATTGGGAGCGGGCAGAACGACATCTACCGGCTGAAAGTGGTGAGTGGCCATCAGCGCCCCTTGTCAGCGAGAGAGAGGAGCAGGCGTGATGCAACGCCCTGTTGGCTCGGTCTCCGGCACAGGCCAAAAGCCGCCATCAGTTGCGGACTGACGCAGCCCGTGTGGGCCGGAATAAGGTACATCAGAAAGAGTTGTCTTTTCTGCTGGGTCATCTGTCTGTTTTACGCTACTTGATAATATAAAGACAAGGGTAGACTTGGCCCCCTGTTAATAAGGAGCCTCTGATGCGAATCTTTTCCCCTCTTCTCTTTCCGCTGATGGCTGTGCTGATCTGGGCTACCAATACCGTGGTCTCCAAAGCGGCCGCCAGCGTGCTCGACCCCGCGGCTATCTCCTTCTATCGCTGGGTGATTGCCGCCCTGGCGCTGACCCCCTTCTGTCTGCCCACCCTCTGGCGGCGACGCAGTGAGGTTCGCCCCTGGCTCGGCAAGCTGCTGGTGCTGGCGGCGCTCGGTATGGTGCTCTACCAGTGCCTAGCCTATTACGCCGCCCACAGCACCTCGGCCACCAATATGGGGGTGATCGGCTCCCTCATTCCGCTGCTCACACTGCTGCAAGGGGCGCTCTTCTTCGGCCAGCGTCCCGGCAAACAGGCACTGCTCGGCATGAGTCTCTCCCTGTTCGGGGTGCTCTGGCTGCTTGGCAAGGGCGAGCCGCTCGCCCTGCTCCATAACGGCATCAACCCGGGGGATGGCATGATGTTGCTCGGCTCCGCCAGCTACGCCCTTTACGGCCTCTTGATCCGCCGCTGGCACCTGCCGTTTGGCCCCTGGCTAAACCTCTACATGCAGATCCTGCTGGCGGTACTGCTGCTGGTGCCGCTCGCCCTCAGTGCCGACTCGATGGCGGTGCCGGCAGAAGGGTGGGGACTGGTGCTCTTCGCCGGGCTCGCCTCCTCCCTGCTGGCAGCCTACTGCTGGATGCGCGGCCTCGCCTGCATGGGCGCCGAGCGCACCTCGGTCTTTATGAACCTGATGCCGCTCTGTACAGCACTGATCGCCGTCGTCGGTCTGGGTGAGCCGATCCACGGCTATCACCTGCTGGGTGGCGGGCTGATCCTGGGCGGGGTGATGGCCTCCCAGCTGAAGGGGCGTGTGCCGGTAGCCGAACGGGAAGCCGCCTGAGAACCAACATCGTCCGGAAACAACAAGGGAGCCCATGGCTCCCTTGTTGTTTCTGCAATACACGCCTGTGAGCATCTCAACCGGCCCGGCGCCAGCGGTAGCGCCGCTCCGGCCGCCCCCGCTGACCATAGTTAAGATCCACATCCACCCGGTCTTCCGACTCCAGATACTCCAGATAGCGGCGCGCCGTGGTGCGGCTGAGGGAGAGTCGCAGCGCCACCGTGTCGGTGGAGAAGACGTTCTCCGGCTCACCCGCCAGCAGATCCAGTACCTGACGCAGGGTGATGCTGTCGATCCCCTTGGGGGTGACGCGCATCTCCTTGATCTGGGAGCGCCCTCCCTTGCCCAGCAGCTTGTCGAGATCTTCCTGCTCCAGCCGACCCCGCTCGCAGAGGCGGCTGTGCAGTTGCAGGATCTCATCCAGACTCTGCTGGATGCGAAACAGCCGCAATGGTTTGATGACGTAGTCATGAACCCCCAGATTGAGGGCCTGCTGGATGGTCTCCACATCCCGCGAGGCGGTCACCATGATGACATAGGCTTCGCGGTTGTGGCTGCGCAGGCGGCTCACCCACTCAAGGCCGGAGCCATCGGGCAGGGAGACATCCACCAGCAGCAGTTGGGGCACCACACCGGCCATCATGGCATCGGCCTGGGCCAGGGTGCCGGCCCGCCCCAGCAGGGAGAAACCGGGGGTCGCCGCCACCAGTTCTGACAAGATGGCACCGATCCGATCGTCATCTTCAATAACAAGCGTGATTATTGGGTCCATGGCTCACATTAATTGGTTTTTATTCAAGTAGATACCAAACAGGGTGGTCTGCTCGGCGGTTCGCCGCCATTCTATCACACCCTCGTGCCGACCCACGGTCTCCTTGACCAGGAACAGACCCACCCCGTGATCGCCGCTCTGGCGACTCACCCCGTAATCGAACAGGTGATCGGCCAGCTCCTCATCGACCCCCTCGCCGCTATCCTCCACCTCGATCACCAACCGCCGCCCCACATCGCACAGAGACAGCAGCACCCGCGGCGGCCGCTGCTGGCGGTTGCGCCAGGCCGCCTGCAGGCCGTTATCCAGCAGGTTGCCAATGAGGGTGATGAGATCGGCCGAGACCGAGGCCGGATACTCCGCCAGCGCCGAGTCAGGATCGAGCTCCAGGGTCACCCCCAGCTCGCGAGCCCGGCTGAACTTACCGAGAATAAGCCCCGCCACCGGCTTGTTGTCGATCAGCCGCAGCAGCTCCTGCAGCATGGTCTGGCACGCTTCGTTCTCCTGCTGGATCAGCTCCACCGCCTGATCCACATGGCCCAGCTGCAACAGGCCGGAGAGGCTGCTCAGCTTGTTGGCGAACTCGTGGCTCTGCATCCGCAGCATCTCAGCATACTGACGCAGATGGGTCACTTGCACCCCCAGACTGGCGGCCACCTCCGGACGGCTGAAGATCAGCAGCCGCCCCGGCGCCTTGCCCTGCACCGCCTGCCAGCGACCGACAAAGGACTCCCCCTGAATGGTGAAGCTCACTTCCCCCCCCTCCTGCTCCAGACAGGGGGCAAGGGGCGGCACCAGCTCCGCCAGCGACTGCCCCTGCAGGGCGTGGCGCCCAGTGACCGGCAGCCGCAGCTGATAGCTGGCGGTGCTGTTGATCATGTTGATATTGCCGCGGCCATCGAGGGCGATGACCCCTTCGGTGATGTGCTCAAGTACCAGATCCTGCAGGGTAAAGCGGCGCACGATCGCCTCCGGCTCCAGATCGAGCAGGGTCTTGCGCAGCAGGTATTGCACCCAGAGCGCCAGCAACAGGCCGCACCCCAGCACCGCCACAATGGCGCTGATGAGCAGGGCCACCCGCTCCATATAGATGCCCTCCACCTGCTGCATCAGGTAGCCCACCACCACGGCCCCCATGACGCGCCCATCCCCGCCCACCACCGGGGAGAAGCAGCGGATCGCCGGCCCCATGGTGCCCCGATCCTTGGAGCAGTAGCTGCGTCGCTCCTGCAGCGCGGGCCAGATATCCTCGCCGCGAAACTTCTGTCCCACCAGCTCGGGGTTGGGGTGGCTGAGGCGGCGACCATGCTCATCGGTCACCACCATATAGGTGGCGTCGGTGCGGTTGCAGACCGCCTCCACGTAGTCGCGCAGGGTAGGATCACTCCCCTGACGCAGAGCTTCGACCACCCGGGTATCCGCCGCCATGACCCGTGCCAGATCGCTTCCCTTATCCTGCAAGTTGCTCTCCAGCAGATGACGGATAAATAGGGCCAGCAGGCTGCCTAAAATGAGGATCAGCAGCAGGGAGAGCCCGAGAGAAAGGGTGACCAACTGGTGGCGAAGTTTCATGCACATACCTTAAAACGTCAGGACGCTGCCCAATAGTGCGGATGCCACCAGGTCTGGTCAATCAAAGGAGCCGGATCGCCGACAAAATCGGCCAATCCTTCCTCGCGGGCGCAGAGCGCCACCGCTCTGGCGACGGCGCGGGCCACCTCTCCCACCTGCTCAATCGGGGGCAACAGCCGGCCCGCCACCAGCGGATAGGCGCCGACAGCCCGCACCGCGGCCAGCAACATGCCATCGCTGATGCGGCGCGCCTTGACCGCGCAGGCCCCGAGACCAATCCCCGGGAAGACATAGACGTTGTTGCACTGGGAGACTACCCGCCGCTCCCCGGCCACCGTTACCGGCGCAAAGGGGCTGCCGGTGGCCAGCAGGGCGCGGCCATCGGTGGCGGCCCACACCTGCTCGGGGGTAGCCTCGGCGCTGCGGGTCGGGTTGGAGAGTGGCAGGATCACCGGCTGATCGCACACCTCCCCCATCGCCTGCAACACCTCGCCAGTAAAGAGGCCGCCCTGACCGCTCACCCCGATCAGCACCGCCGGGCGCACCTGACGGATGGTCTCCAGCAGCGAACTGCTCCCCTCCTCCACGGATCGAGCAAACGGCTGTTGGGCGCGAGTCAGATTGGGACGATCGGCGCAGACCACCCCGTCCTGATCAAACAGCCAGACGCCGTCGTGACTCCCCGCCAGCTGGGCCAGCATGGCGGCAATGCCGCAACCGGCCGAGCCCGCCCCGACGATCAGCACCGGGGCATCGCACAGGGCCGTGCCCGCCTGTTGCAACCCGGCCAGCACGCAGGCGGAAGCCACAGCCGCCGTACCCTGAATGTCGTCGTTGAACATGCAGAGCTCGTCGCGATAGCGGGCCAGCAGGTTGGCGGCGTGCTTGCCGGCGAAATCCTCAAACTGCAACACCACCTGCGGCCAGCGCTTGCGAATGGCGGCCACCACCTTGTCCATGAAGTGGTAGTAGCTCTCGCCATCGATGCGCGGGGATTGCCAGCCGAGGTAGGAGTCATCCTCCAGCAGCTCGGGATTGTTGGTGCCCACATCGACGCAGAGCGGCAGGGTGCGGGCCGGATTGATGCCGCCGGCAGCGGAGTAAAGCGCCAGCTTGCCGATACAGATCCCCATGCCGCCGATACCGAGATCGCCGAGTCCCAGCACCCGCTCACCATCGGAGATGACGATCACGTCTACCTCCTGCTCCACCGACTCGAGGATGTCGTTGAGATCGTCCCTGTCATGCCAGGAGAGATAGAGACCGTGGCTGCGCAGATAGAGATCGCTGTGGCGCTGGCACGCCTCCCCCACCACCGGGGTGTAGATGATCGGCAGCAACTCCGGCAGGTGGTGACGCACCAGATCGTAGAACAGCACCGGGTTGTCCTCCTGCA
Source organism: Aeromonas sp. Lyrl_2 (assembly GCF_051948815.1). Taxonomy (NCBI): domain Bacteria; kingdom Pseudomonadati; phylum Pseudomonadota; class Gammaproteobacteria; order Aeromonadales; family Aeromonadaceae; genus Aeromonas; species Aeromonas sp. Lyrl_2. Next base: position 32,508 of record NZ_JAYJLJ010000002.1, on the reverse strand, counting down.
GCTGGCGCAGCAGCAGATGCTGGTCAAACGGACTCTGCATGGCACTGACCAATCGGTAGATCCGGCGCCGCTGCTGCGAGAGGGACTCCTCCTTGTGGGGCATACGCCCCCGCACGCCCTGACGCTTGCGCTCGGCATAGGGCAGGCTGGTGCCCATCATGATGTCGTTCATCTTGTTTGTTCCTCAATCCGGTATCAGGCGAGCAGGGAGATAAGGGCGGTGGCCAAGATCAGCATCACGGCGCCGCCAAGGCGAGAGGAGATCTGGGCAAAGGGCATCAGCTTCATGCGCTGGGCCGCCGAGAGCACGGCCACATCTCCGGTCCCCCCCATGTTGGCCATGCAGAGCCCGCCGGTGATGGCCGCCTCGATGGGATAGAAGCCGATCAGCTTGCCGACCAGCGCCGCACCGAGAGCCCCGCCAATTACGGTGACCATGACCAGCACGAAGTAGCTGATGGAGAAGGCGCTGATGAGCTCGGGAATACTGGTATAGGCGACGCCGATCCCCACCAGCAGGGAGGGGGTCAGGTTGCTCACCACAAACTGATACCAGTCGGCTGCCGCCTGCTCATAACGGCGCGGCAGCAGGCCACTCACCTTGATAAAGGCAACCGCCAAAATCATCAGGGCGAAGGGGTGCATGGGGATAAAGTTGCCAAGCAGGGAGCCCAGCACAAACATGCTGGAACTGATAAAAAGACCCATGCCCAGACTCTGCAGGGTCGGCGATTCGGCCTGCTCGTCAGCAATGCTCTGGCTATTCTCTTTGACCATCAGCTTGCCGTTGCCAGTCAGGGAGGGGTAACGGCGACCGAGCCGCGCCAGCAGGGAGCCCACCAGAATGGCCAGGGTATTGGCGATCACCACCGCCGGTACCATGCGCGACAATAGATCCGCACTGGACATCTGCATCGGGCCGGAGAGGATCTCCACCAACGGCACCGCACCGGCGCCCATGCCACCGCCCATGATGGGCAGGCCGATCAGCAGCACGGCATTCTTGAAGCCATATCCCATCAGGGAGCCGACCAGCCCCACGCTCAGCAGCGCCAGTGCGACGCCGCCGAGAATGACCGGCAGGTAGCGCATGGCGGCATTTTTCAGCAGCGCGCCGCTCATGCCGAACACCGAACCGGTCACCAGACTGGCGATAAAGAAGTTGAGAAAGCCCCCCTCCTTCATGAAGTGGGTGATGACCTGCCCCGCCTGCACCGGCAGCAGCTGATATTCGAACAGGGCGGCGCCGCCAAAGATGGCGAGGATGGTGCCGCCCCCCAGGTATTCGCGGATCGGCATGATCCGCTCCCCCAGCTCGGTCAGCAGGGTGCCCAGCACGAACATCAGCGCCAGCGCACCGACCATGCCCAGCGGCAACGAGCCATTCCAGCCGGAAAAGAGAACGCAGGTCGCCAGCCCCAGAAATATAAAGAGCGGCATACCGGCAATTTGTTGGCCGCCCATAAAGGCGGCCTTTTCTTGTGTGGTTTGTAGGGGTGAGAGGTTTTTCATTGTTATGTACTCTGCGTGTGATTGTGGCCGCTACTTTATTGATCCCCCTCGCTTCTGTCGGTTAGCCAGACTGCAAAGCCATATAAAAACATTAAAAACTTAAACATCATGGTGCCGCCAACGTGCGCTGCACAATAGAACACCAGACCATCGATGCCCTGCTCGACCAGGAAATTGGGCGATAAAACGAGCGAGCCCAATGGCGGATATTTGGGTGATCAGCAGTAATAACGATGCGATGATCTCCCCCCCTTCGGGGAAATAACAGAGCCAGATGACAAGCTCTGCGACCATTTATCGCCACAGCTCCTGTGAGTGATAATCAGCGGGCAATGTAATCGCCATAACGCAAGTGCCACATCAGGGTTTGAGTCAGCGTGCAGGAAGCACGCACGATGGAAAATGGTGAGGAGAAAGATGCAAGAAGGGGAGATTGAAATAGTGATGAGTCAAGCCAGCGAATACCAGAGCGCTGGCTTGAACTCACAAGGAACACACACGGTCAGGTCTATTCTGCCAACAGCAATGGAATATTGGCGGGGTCAAAATCATGACTGATATCGGTACTTCTGATAGCGCCTTCCCGATTCACGCCATGGTGTGACTCTGCACCATATTCTCCATCACTCAACAGCGTTTCAATTGCCAGATACACACATCCACTGTCATATCTATCCACAACCCGTTTCCCCCTTGTTTTATAACCCCATCAATATTAGCGGATAAAAAAAGAGCTGCTCGCTGAAGCTGAAAATTTCATGAAAATAACCACCGGATATCCTCCATTCACGGTGCAATATCCGAATCGGCAAGAGAGCTTCGAGTGGATCAGCCCCGAGAATAATATCAGGGGCTCGAATGCTGCCAACTCGCACCAGCGAAAAATCCGACCAGAAACATGATCCGCATCACACTATTTACTTAGCCTGCTAAACAAGTATGATAGTTAGCAGGCTAAGTACATTGAGGATGAGAAGATGACGGATCTGGAAAGGTTGCGCGAGCTGTCGCTCGCCGAGCAGATAGCGCGGATGCACCGGCTATGGCGTACTGCCGCCGACCTGGAGCTGGCTCCCCTTGGCCTCACCCATCCCCGCTGGACCGCGCTGTGGAAACTCTCCCGCATGGGGAGCCATGTCAGCCAGAAGACCCTGGCCGAAGCCCTCGAGATAGAGCTCCCCTCCCTGATGCGCACCCTGGGCCAGCTGGAAGAGCAGGGTCTGATTGAGCGCCACTGCTGCAGTCAGGACAAGCGGGCCCGCATCGTCTGCGTGACCCCGGCTGGCCAGACCCTGCTCGACCAGATCGCCGACCGCATCATGAATATCCGCCGCGAGCTGCTGGGGGGCATCGACGAGCTGACCCTGCAACTGTTTGAAGTCACGGTGCAGCGGATCTCGGCCAACGCCCTCAGCAAAATTGAACAACACCACGACCGACAAGCCGGAGGCGATACAAGCCCTCCCGAGAGCGACACAGAGAGAGAATAAGATGACCCCGGATCAACAATTTACCCGCTGGATCAAATGGTCCATGGCGGGCTTTGCCACCCTGTTTGCCTATTTTCTGATAGCCGACCTGCTGATGCCCCTCACCCCTCAGGCGATGGCGACCCGGGTGGTCACCAAGCTGGCCCCCCAGGTGAGCGGCAAGGTGATCGAGGTCGCCGTTCACAACAACCAGCAGGTCAAGAAAGGGGATCTGCTGTTCAGGCTGGATCCGGCCCCTTTTGAACTGGCGGTGGAACAGGCCCGCCTTGCGCTGGCGCAGGCAGAGCAGCAGAACAGTGAACTGGATGCCGCCCTGACCGCCGCCGTTGCCGAGATCAACGCCAAGGAGACCCTGGCCAGCCAGAAGTGGCGCGAGGCTGAGCGCATCGATGCGCTCTACCAACGTCACATGGTTTCGCTGCAACAAAAAGATGAAGCTGACAGCGCCCTGCGCAGCGCCCAGGCCAACCTGCGCGCCAGTCAGGCCAAACTGGCCCAGATCAAGGCCAGTCGTGGCGTGACCGGTGAGGATAATCTGTTGCTGCGCCAGGCCCGCAACAAGCTGGCGCAAGCGCAGCTGGCCCTCTCTTACAGCCAGGTCCACGCGGATCAGGATGGCACCATCACCAACTTGCAGCTCAAGCCGGGCAGTATCGCCAGCGCCGGCAGCCCGCTGCTGGCACTGGTGTCGGAACAGGTCGATGTCATAGCCGATTTTCGGGAGAAGAGCCTGCGCCATGTCGGCGAGCAAACCCGCGCACTGGTCGCCTTCGATGGCGAGCCGGGTCAGCTCTATCCTGCTCGGGTAAGCAGCCTGGATGCCGGAGTGAGCGCCGGTCAGTTTGATGCCAATGGTCGACTGGCCGCACCGGTGGAGTCGGATCGCTGGGTACGGGATGCCCAGCGGATGCGGCTGCACCTCGAGCTGGAGCAGCTCCCCGACCATCTGCCAGCCGGGGCGCGGGCCACGGTACAACTGCTGCCAGACAATGCCCTGACCGCCATGCTGGCACGGGGCCAGATCCACCTGCTCAGCCTGCTCCATTATGTCTACTAACCACGCCACTCACCCGTCGGCCAATACCGCCCCAGCCCACCCCGTCGGTGGTGCTGCCACTCACCTCTGGTATCGGCCCCTCACCGGCAACGAGCTGCGCCAGTGCCTGCGCATCGCCTTTGGCTGCACCACGGGCTTTCTGCTCTGCAAGCTGTTTGGCTGGAATTACGGGGTCTTCTATACGGTCACGCCGGTGCTGCTGCTGGGGATGGTGCCGGTGATGAATGGCCATGCCGCGCGCCAGCTGATCGCGGCGGCGGTGGTCTGTGGGGTGGAGGTCGGGCTGCTGGGAGGGCTGTTTGGCAGCCATCCGGCGCTGATGACTCCCATCGCCTTTCTGCTGTTTCTCTACCGTTTCGCCGCCATGTCGCGGGGCAGCCTGTTTCTGTTCGGGGCCAACGGGGTGCTGAGCCTCAGCATCATGCTGCACTTTGCCAGCTATCCGCAGACCGACCTCAACGACCTGATCCTCAACAATATCTGGGCGAGCGTGCTGTCGGTGCTAATCGCCTACCTGATGACCATGCTGATCCCGGATGTGGAGGCCAGACCCAAGCCCGCCTCGGCCCCCAAGGCGCCGCACCGGATGCGCCATGAAGCCCTGCTGGGTGCCACTGTGGCCACCCTGTCGTTTCTGGTATTTCAGGTGTTTGACCTGCGCGACTCCATGTCTGCCCAGGCCACAACCCTGCTGGTGCTGTTCCCCATGCACTGGAACGGCGCCCTCAGTTATGCCCGCAAACGGGCGATGGGTACCTTGCTGGGTGTCACCTTCGGCTTGCTCGGCCAGCTGCTGCTCTATGACTGGTCAGGGCAACTGCTGCTTGTCGCCCCGTTACTGTGGCTCGGCGCCATGCTGTTCAGCCATGCCCACGTCAAGGAGGCTGGTGGCTCCGGGGTCGGCTTTGGCGCCCTCACCACCCTCGGCATCCTGTTTGGCCAGTACCTCACCCCGGGCAACGATCTGGTGTTCAGCGCCCTCTACCGTGTGAGCAGCATACTGTTTGCCATCGTGGTCACCCTGCTGGCCTGCTACCTCGTCCACCGGTTGCTCAACCGCTTCGAGGCGACCCGCTTCGGTTATTGATTTCCTGTTGTAAGCACTGTTGTCAGCCCATGGATGAGCTCTCTTTCGCCCCGTCGCCTGCCGGGGCGTTTTTTTCTCGCCCTCGTTTACCTCCCTCACCAATACTCCTGCCACTACAAGTCAGCGCAGAAGTGTGGCTATGCTTGTAAGGCTGCTGTCGATGAGGTGTACCTATGGTTCCGTTGTTAAAAAAATGGCTGGTTTGTTTGGTACTGTTGGCTACCAGCCCGCTCGGGGCCACCCCGCTCGTCATTGGTGCCGAAGATGACTGGGCCCCCTACTGCGAGCGCGACAAGGACAATGAGGATGACCAGCCCCACGGACTGGCGCCTGAGCTGGTCAAGGCGGTGTTCGCCGCCGAAGGGATCGAGATAGTCTTTCGCACCCTCCCCTTCGCCCGCTGCATGCACGATGCGAAAAGCGGCAAACTCGCGGGGTGCTTCAACGCCACCATCACCGAAGAGAACCGCTACCAGTACCACTGGCACGATACCCCGATGTTCGAGGAGGATCTTGCCATCTTCGCCCTTGCCAGCGACCCGCAACGGGATCTCAAGCTCACCTCGCTGGAGGGCAAGCGGGTGGGCATCACCCTCGGCTACACCTACCCTACCGATTTTATGGAGAACCCCAGGATCACTCGCTTTCAGGCCAAATCCGATGCCCAGATCCTCGAGATGCTGGTACGTGGCCGGGTCGACTACGTCCTGATGAACGGCATGCCGGGCTACCTCAAGATCCAGCAAAAACAGCTGACCGGCAAGGTGGTCAAGGTTGGCAAGCTCTCCACTGATGGCTTCTGGCTCGCCTTCTCCCGCCACCACCCGCAAGGGGAAGCGCTGGCCAAACAGTTCGAGCAGGGGCTGCAGAAGATCAAAAACAACGGCATCTATGAGACGCTGATCCGCCAGTTTGAAACCAGACTTGGCCTCTACTGATTGACGATGCCTTCCTGATTGCGCCCCCTCATACTCACGCGATATGCCGGACAGCCAGCGACGCACCGAATGGCCGTGCAGATTGCACAATAACGGCAACCTGTTAGGCTCACGCCCGTATGACACCAATGGAGCTGTAATCATGAATAAGGTACATATGATGGCCGCTGGTGCGCTGGCCCTCGGCCTGCTCGCTGGCTGCAATCAGGGCAATACCCTCTCAGTCACTGGTGGCGAACCGGTCAGTTATCAGTGCGAGCAAGGCAAGAAGGTGCAGGTGCGCTACTTCTCCCTCTCCGACGAGAGCCTCAGCTTTATCAAGCTGTCGCTGCCGGATGGCAAGGATTACACCCTGCCCCAGGCCATTTCGGCCTCCGGCGCCCGCTATACGGACGAACATGAGGCCGTCTGGTGGAACAAGGGGGATGAGGGCTTTGTGGAACTGCGGGATCAGGATGGCGAGTGGCAGACTGCCTACAACGACTGCAAACAGCAATAAACGTGACCCCGGCCTGGCCGGGGTCTCTCTTTCTCTGGCATCAAACTGATGGGGGATCAGTTGATCTCGATTTCGAAGCGGTTGGTCACCTCGACCGGAATGGCATCCGGGTTGCCCTCTGCCGGGCTGTAGCGGATCCGCGAGAGGGTCGCCAGCGCGCTCTGCTCCAGCTCGCCGGGAGGCTCGGCCGCCACCACTTCCGGCTTGACCGGCGTGCCGCTGGCGTCGATTTGATAGCGAACTTCCACATACCCTTTGACCGGTTTGGCCGGCAGGGCCGGCTCGTCATTGCCAAGCCATGACCACTGCTTCTCCTGAACCCAGTAGCTGGACAAGTGCTCGAGAGGGATAGCGATCGGAGCGCGCTCGTGCGCCACCTCCTGACGGGATGAGCACCCCAGCAACAGTGTCACTGCCAGACCTGACCATACTGCGACTTTCCACTTCATGTAACGCTCCTTGTTCTCTGCCGGTGCTTGTTGCCGGACTGCGGGGCGCTCAACGCGGCCCGCTTGGTCAGTCACCCATCCTAACGAAAAAGTATTCGTATGAACATGAACAAAAGGGCCAACCCCGAGAGGTTGGCCCTTTTATCGTCAATAAGCTCACTAACCAGCCTCTGGCATCAGCCGCGCTTGTCGCTCACCACCAGCCAGAGCGCATGGACCATGCCCGGCAGACCGCCCATCAGGGTCAGCACGATGTTGATTAAAAAGTGCAGGCTAAAGCCCACCTGGATAAACGCGCACACCGGGGGCAGGAAAATGGCAAGCAGGATCTTGAGCAGATTGTTCATCTCGGCTCTCCTTTTCAAAAATGTCGTCAGGATTGGAATGGGCTAACCATAAACATCCCGGGCTTCAACTGCAAACCAGACAGGGAATTCGCTCACCCGCATCACACCAGGCGTTGAGGTCATGGATCTTCTGATTGCTGCTGCCACGCCAGAGCAGGCCGGGGTCTGCCAACTCCTTTTCATACTTGCCATCCACCAGCACATCCAGCAAGGCCACCAGCTCACGCTGGGCCTCTGACAGCTCGCCGAGCCGGTAGCCGGTCCAGCACCAGATATCCTTGCCCGGACACTCGGCGCGCACCCGTTTCACCAGCGCCAGCACGTGGGGCACGTTGGCCGGGTGGAGCGGATCGCCGCCGGAGAGCGACAGACCTCGCCGTTTGATGCGGCTGTCGTTGAGGTCGCTAATGATGCGATCGCTCATCGCCTGATCGAACGGCTTGCCGCCATCGAGCCGCCAGGTGCTCTGGTTGTAGCAACCTGGGCACTGGTGCTCGCAGCCCGAGACAAACAGGGTGGCACGGGTGCCGGGGCCGTTGATCACATCGACCGGGTAGTATTGGTGGTAGTGCATCGCTTGTTTCCTGCCTCGTTCACGGGACAGCGGCATAACTGCCGCCCTCCAATGAAAATGGCCCCTTGAGTCAGGGGCCAGCTCTTCATCGCCTGTGCGCTTACATATGTTTGACGCGGCGCTTCACCTCTTCCTGCTTGCCCGCATTGAAGGGGCGCGCATCCGGGCTGCCGAGGTAGCCGCAGACACGGCGGGTCACCGACACCTTGGCCGGGTCATGGTTACCGCAGCGCGGGCAGGTGAAGCCCTTGGAGGTACATTCGAACTCACCGGTAAAGCCGCAGTCGTAGCACTCGTCGATGGGGGTGTTGGTACCGTAGTAGGGCACCTTGTCATAGCTGTAATCCCAGACGTTTTCGAGCGCTTCTAGGTTGTGCTGGATGTTGGGGTACTCGCCGTAGCAGATGAAGCCACCACTAGCGATGGGCGGATAGGGCGCCTCGAAGTCCAGCTTGTCGTACGGATTGACCTGCTTCTCCACATCGAGGTGGAAGCTGTTGGTGTAGTAACCCTTGTCGGTCACGCCGGATACCACGCCAAACTCCTTGGCGTCGATGCGGCAGAAACGGGTGCAGAGGTTCTCGCTCGGGGTGGAGTAGAGGCTGAAGCCGTAGCCAGTCTCCTCTTTCCACTCGTCAATGGCTGCCCTGAGACGGGCGATGATGGCGATGGCTTTCTGTTGCAGCTCGGCGCTGTCAAACAGGTGAACCTTGTCACCAAACAGGGCGTTGATGGTCTCGTGAACCCCGATATAACCGAGGGAAATGGAGGCACGACCGTTCTTGAAGATCTCGCTGACGTTGTCGTCCGCCTTCAGTCGCACGCCGCAAGCCCCTTCCATATAGAGGATCGGCGCAACCCGTGCTTTCACCCCGTCCAGACGGGTGATGCGGTACATCAGCGCCTTCTTGGCGACCCGCAGGGAGGCATCGAGACGATCCCAGAAGTCCGCTTCATCACGGGATTTCAGGGCGATGCGCGGCAGGTTGAGGCTCACCACCCCCAGGTTGTTGCGACCTTCGTGGATCAGCTCGCCATTCTCCTCGTAGGCACCGAGGAAGGAGCGGCAACCCATGGGGGTCTTGAAGGAGCCGGTCACCTTCACCACCTGGTCGTAGTTGAGGATGTCCGGATACATCCGCTTGGAGGCACACTCCAGCGCCAGCTGCTTGATGTCGTAGTTGGGATCGCCCTGCTTGTGGTTGAGGCCATCCTTGATAGCGAACACCAGTTTCGGGAACACGGCGGTCTTCTTGTTCTTGCCAAGACCGGCGATACGGTTGCTGAGGATGGCACGCTGGATCATCCGCGACTCCCAGCAGTCCCCCAAGCCAAAGCCGAAGGTGACGAACGGCGTCTGACCGTTGGCGGTGTGCAGGGTGTTGACCTCGTACTCCAGCGACTGGAAGGCGTCGTAGCACTCTTTCTCGGTGCGAGCCATGGCGTAGGCTTCCACATCGGCAATGCCCCACTCTTCGGCCACTTCACGGTGTTTCTGCCAGCTGATGGTCACATAGGGGGCCAGCACTTCGTCGATGCGGTTGATGGTGGTGCCGCCATAGATGTGGCTCGCCACCTGAGCGATGATCTGGGCGGTCACGGCAGTGGCGGTGCTGATGGATTTCGGGGTATCGATCTCTGCATTGCCCATCTTGAAGCCGTGGGTCAGCATCCCTTTCAGGTCGATCAACATGCAGTTGAACATCGGGAAGAAAGGTGAGTAGTCGAGATCGTGGAAGTGCAGATCACCGCTCTCATGAGCCTGAACCACATCACGGGGCAGCATGTGGCTGGTGGCATAGTGCTTGGCGACGATACCGGCCAGCAGGTCGCGCTGGGTCGGGATCACCTTGGAGTCTTTGTTGGCATTCTCGTTGAGCAGGGCGGCGTTGGTCTGCTCGACCAGACCGCGGATCTCCTGCGCCAGACGGCCGCGCGCCTCGCGAGCCTGATCCCTGTCGTGGCGATATTCGATATAGGCACGGGCAATGACCTTGTCGTCGGAAGCCATCAGGTGGTTTTCGACCCGGTTCTGGATCTCGTGGATATCAACTTCACCACGCCCTTCCAGCTCCTGACTCACTGCATTGGCAATGCGGGAGGCGAGTGCCGGATTGGCCTGATTGACCGCTTCCGCCGCTCGGCTGACCGCCTCTGCAATCAGCTGGGCATTGAATGGTGCGCGACATCCGTCACGTTTGATCACAACCGGTTTCATGAATTTTCCCCGTTAAAAGGCCAGGCATTTGCCTCTGGCTCCCCCTTGTTGGGCCCCCCTCCCGGCATCTCGTCCTGGACGCAAATAAATTCAGCCGAGGCTTGACAAGCCTGGGCTGAAGATAGGAGGGGAACAGCTTATACACAGCTTAATAACACAACATATAGGGATTAAAAACGAATGCGTCCCTATATGTGGTGTCTATTAGGCACCAAAGCGCAGCCTCATTTCTTGATCCAGAACAGGTTTTTCAGCGAGCGGGACAGTTCACGACCAACCAAAAAGAGCTCCACTCAAATCCAACCTCAAGCAGGGTGCGGGCTGGCGTCCGATCCGCCCCCCCGAAAAAATCGCCCCCCACCGCACCGGTTTCGAGATGACAGCGCCAACCAAAACCGCCCATACTGAACAAGAACTCTCTCCCCCTCGACAAGGGATAACCCATGCGCACCGCCCTGCTATTGTTACTGCTATCCACCCTCTCTCTGCCGCTCTGGGCCGCCAACATTCTGGTGATCAGCAGCTACCATCCCGAATACCTGTGGGACCAAAGCTACAACAAAGGGCTGCTAGATGGCTTGCAGGGGGAGCACAAGATCACTCACTTCTATATGGACACCAAACGCCATCCACGGGAGAAGTTCGACGAAATAGCCCAGCAAGCCATCGCCTTTTATCTGAAGAACAAACCGGATCTGGTGGTACTGGGGGATGACAACGCCATCAACTATCTGGCCAACGAGATCTCCTCGCTGGGCACCCCGGTGGTATTTCTCGGCATGAACGAGAATCCGCGCCTCAAAGGCTTTGTCGGCCACCCCAAGATCACCGGCGTGCTGGAGCGCCCCCTGCTCAAGCGCAACATCAGCGAAATAAGCCAGATGATGGGGGGGCTCGACAAGGCGCTGGTATTGTTTGATTCCAGCAATGTGGCCCTCACTGCCATTGAGGATGAATTCAAGACCCAGACCGAGCTGCGGGTCGGTCAGACCCGGATCAACAGCCAGCTGATGGGGGATTACAGCCTCTGGCAGGAGGCGGTGCTCAACGCCAAGAAGAACGGCTATCAGGCAATCTTCCTCGGCCTCTACCACACGCTGGTCGATGACAATGGCAAGCATGTGAGCGAAAAGACGGTGCTGGAGTGGACCAGCGCCAACACACCGGTGCCGCTCTTCTGTTTCTGGGAATTTACCGTCGGCAAGGGGATGGCCATCGGCGGACTGGTGCTGGACGGCCACGATCAGGGGATACAGGCAGCCAGCCTCATCAACACCATACTGGCGGGCACCCTGCCCCGAACCATCTCCCCGCGCGCAGCCCTGCGCGGCGAATATGTCTTCAGCAAGAGCGAGCTGGCCCGCTGGCAGCTCACAGTACCCGACAAATGGCGCCACAAGATCCTCTGGCGTGAGTGACCGCCGAAACAAAAAAGAGAACCCGGCCATGCCGGGTTCTCTTTTATCGGGTGCTGCGGTTAGCAGGCTTGGTGAGAGCTATCAGCCCTGCAACGCCTGTTGCAGCTCCTCTTCGGTCCAGATGGTAATGCCGAGCTCCTGCGCCTTGGTCAGCTTGGAACCGGCCGCTTCCCCCGCGACCAGCACATCGGTCTTGGCAGATACCGAACCCGCCACCTTGGCCCCCAGCGCCTGCAGCGCCGCCTTGGCGTCGTTGCGCGACAAGGTGGTCAGGGTGCCGGTCAGCACGAAGGTCTTGCCGGCAAAGGGTTGCTCCGCGGCCTCTTTCTTCTCGATGGCCGGCCACTGGATGCCCGCTGCCAGCATGGCCTCCAGCACCTCCACGTTGTGGGGCTGACGCAGGAAGTAGTAGACATGCTTGGCCACCACATCGCCCACATCGGCCACTTCGAGCAGTTGCTCCACCGAAGCTGCGCGCAGGGCTTCCAGCGTGAGGAAGTGGTTGGCAAGGTTGAGCGCAGTCGCCTCCCCCACTTCGCGGATCCCCAGAGCAAACAGGAAACGCGGCAGGGTGGTGCTGCGCGCCGCATCGATGGCAGCTACCAGATTGAGGGCCGATTTTTGCCCCATCCGCTCAAGACCGGCCAGCTGGATGGCATTGAGGCTGAACAGATCGGCGGGGGTCTTCACCAGCCCCTTGTCCACCAGCTGCTCGACAATCTTGTCGCCAAGGCCGTCCACATCCATGGCGCGACGGGCGGCGAAGTGCTTGATCGCCTCCTTGCGCTGCGCCTCGCAGAACAGGCCGCCGGAGCAGCGGGCAACCGCTTCCCCTTCCAGCCGCTCCACCGCAGAACCACAGACAGGACACTCGGTCGGGAAGAGGATCGCGCGGGCATCGCTTGGGCGCTGCGCCTCCACCACGGCGACGATCTGCGGGATCACATCCCCTGCCCGGCGCACGATCACGGTATCGCCAATCATCACGCCGAGACGCTCAATCTCGTCGGCGTTGTGCAAGGTGGCGTTGGAGACGGTCACGCCGCCGACAAACACCGGCTTGAGCTTGGCTACCGGGGTCACGGCGCCGGTGCGGCCGACCTGAAACTCGACGTTCTCAAGCTCTGTCATCTCTTCCTGCGCCGGGAACTTGTGGGCGGTCGCCCAGCGCGGGGCGCGGGCCACAAAGCCGAGCTCCTCTTGCAGGGGGATGGCATCCACCTTGTAGACCACACCGTCGATCTCGTAAGGGAGCTCGCCACGTCGGGCCAGAATGTCGTCGTGGAACGCCTGACAACCGGCGACCCCCTCTTTGAGCTTCACCTCGGGACTAAGCGGCAGCCCCCACGCTTTGAGCTGGTTGAGACGACCGAAGTGGGAGTCGCCCAACTGCTCGCCCCCAACCCCCACGCCATAGGCGTAAAAGCTCAGGGGACGGCTGGCGGTGATGCGTGAATCGAGTTGACGCAGGCTGCCGGCGGCGGCGTTGCGCGGGTTGACGAACACCTTCTCGCCCGCGGCCAGTGCCTTGGCGTTCATCGCCTCAAAACCTGCCTTGGGCATAAAGACTTCGCCACGCACCTCCAGCCGCTCTGGCCAGCCAGTGCCACGCAGCGCGAGCGGAATGGCCTTGATGGTGCGCACGTTCTCGGTAATCTCCTCACCGGTGGCGCCATCGCCCCGGGTGGCCGCCTGCACCAGCTGACCATCCACATAGAGCAGGCTCACCGCCAAGCCGTCGAGCTTGGGCTCGCAGCAGAAGGTGAAACGCACGTCACGCTTGAGGCGATCGCTCATCCGCTGTTCGAACGCCTGCAACTCTTCGCTGCTAAAGACGTTGTCCAGACTGAGCATGGGGATCTCGTGGCGCACCTGACTGAAGGCGGTCAGCGGCTGACCGCCGACCCGCACGCTGGGGGAAGCCGGGGTTTTCAGCTCGGGGTGGTTAGCCTCCAGCGCGATCAGTTCGCGCATCAGACGGTCGTATTCGGCATCCGGCACTGTGGGGTTATCCAGCACATAGTACTGGTGACCATATTCGGTAAGCAGTTCACACAATTGACGGTGGCGGGAGAGGATATCGCTCATGAAAAAGTCTCGAAGTGTGATTGAAAATCCGGCCGGGGTAGAAACAAAAATGCGGTACCAGGGTACCGCACTTTTTCTTCACTCGACCCGCATGGCGTATTAGTCGCGACTGGCCTCGTAGGCAGCCAGCTCGTGACGGTAACGGGCAATGGTCTCGTCGCTCAGCGGGCTGCGATCCATATCGGTCAGCATGGCATCGAGATCGCTGGCCAGCTGATCGGCAGCCTGCAGCATGTCCTCGAAGGCAAACGCGGCATTGCTGCGCAGCGGCAGTTGCATGAAGAGGGAGACACCCGGCGTGGTGAACTGTTCCATCCGGTACGGGTTGAAGGTACCCGGCTTGACCATGTTGATCATGGAGAAGAGCACTTCACCCTTACCGTTGGGATCTTCGTGACGGTGGAAAATATCCATCTCGCCAAACTTGAACCCCAGCGCCATCAGGGATGAGAGCAGGGTTGCACCTTGCAAGTCGTGACCCGGACGGCCCATCAGGTTGATGACATAGACATCCTGCCAGATCTTCTCGACCGGCTGGGGCGCCATGCGCGGCTCTTCCACCACAGGAGCCGGTGCCACATAGGCCGGCTCTTCATAAACAGGCTCGGGAGCCACATGACGTGGCTGCGGCTGATATTCCGGCTCGGGAGCTCGCACCGGCTCGGCACGCACGGTGTCAGCGGTACGGACTGTCTCTGCACGGGCACCGAAGGTCGGGGCAGTCGCGTAGGCGGGCTCGACCAGCGGCTCGTCGTCCAGCGACTGCATCATGGGCTCGCGCTGGGGACGGGAACGGTAGACCGGGGTACGACGATTGACCTGAGCAGGTTTGCGCACCGGCGCGGCGGGCGCCTCGTCGATCTCCTCGGGCAGCGGTTCGTCGAACGCTTCCTCTTCATAGACAGGAGGCGGCGGAACCGGGCGGGCAGCAGGCTTGCGCACTACGGGCGGCGGCAGATCGTCCTCGTCATCTTCATCATCAAAGGCGGGGACGGCAGGGCGACGACCGAGTTCCGGCTGGCGGCTCTCTTCACTGCGCAGCTTGGGCTCGGCACGACGGCCACCACTGACCACACGTACCTGGCCGATGCCATCGCTGTCGAAGGCGTCGTTATCACGATCCCGCGACTTGGAGTCCATCCGTCCAATCGGTTTCTCTTTGATCGGTGCCTGACGATTCTTTTTGTTGCTCCACAACCCGTGAATGAGCAATGCCGCAATAGCAATACCGCCCAGGGCAACCAAGATGTAACGCAATTCCTGCATTAGCTGCTTCTCTTTCTAGTTTTGCTCAGCCAAAGCGACGGCTTCACCGATATCGACCGACACAATGCGAGAAACCCCGGGCTCTTGCATCGTGACGCCAACCAGCTGCTCAGCCATCTCCATGGAGACCTTATTATGACTGATGTAAACGAACTGTACTGTGCTCGACATCTCTTTGACAAGAGAACAGAAGCGACCGACGTTCACTTCATCGAGCGGTGCATCCACCTCATCCAGCAGACAAAAAGGTGCTGGGTTGAGTCTGAAGATGGCAAAAACCAGCGCAAGCGCGGTTAACGCCTTCTCCCCCCCGGAAAGCAGGGCAATGGTAGCATTCTTCTTACCCGGAGGTCTCGCCATGATGCTCACTCCGGCCTCCAAAAGATCATCAGAGGTGAGTTCAAGCCAGGCACTGCCCCCACCGAACACTTTTGGAAACAGGGATTTTAAATCTTCGTTGACCTTATCGAAAGTGTCCCGGAACCGTATTTGTGTCTCTTTATCAATTCTTTTAATGGCTTGGCTCAAGGTTTCCAGCGCTTGCTCGAGATCCTGACACTGATTTTCAAGATAGGTTGCCCGGGTTTTCGCCTCTTCATACTCCTCCAGCGCCGCCAGGTTGATGGCGCCAAGCGCTTCCACTTGCGCCTCCAGCGTCTGGATCTCCTGCCGCAGCTTGCTGCGATCAGCGGCGATCAACACCGCCTGATCGAGATCTACCAGTCGAACCCCCAGCTCTTCGAACTGCTCGTGCAACCCCTGTCGACGGGTGAGGTTGCGTTCACGCTCAAGGCGCAGGGTTGCCAGCTTCTCCTGCAACGTCACCAGCTGCTTGTGATCGGCACTTCTGGCCTGCTCCAGCTCACCGAGCTGGCGCTCCAGCTCCGCAAGCCGTTGATGGCAGGCGAGTTGCTGTGCCTCCAGATTGCGCTGCTCGGCCAGCAGGGGCGCCAGATCCGGCACGGCCTCGCTATCCGGCCCTTTCAGCCCGGCCAGCTCCAGGCCGAGCCTCGCCAACTCCTCTTCGCCCAGGGTAATGAGTTGGCGCAGATTGCCCAACTCCAGTTGCAAACGCTGGCAGGTCGCTTGTTGCTGTTCGCGGCGCACACGGGCCTCGTCGACCGCCCGCTCGCAGCGGGTCAGCTGCTCCTGAGCGAGCTGCAACCCTTGCGTCAGCGGCTCCCCCTGCTCCTGCAACTCGGCAAGGCGCGCCTCATCGAGTTCCAGTTGTTCACGGGCGCTGGCCAGTCGCTCTGCCTCTTCGGCCTGCTCCTGATCGAGCCGGATCAGCTCTTCGCCGAGCTGACCGAGCCGCTGCAACCGCTCCTGCCGCTGACCCTGTTGCAGGCTCCAGGCTTCGCGCTGTTGTTGCCATTTCTGCTCTTGCTCGCGCAAGGTTCGCTGCGACAACTCCTGCGCACTGGCAAGCTGGGCACGCCGGGCATCGGCTGCCACAAGTTGCTCACTCTGCTGTGCCAGCCCCACGGCAACCTTCTCCTGCTCGGTATGCAACCGCTCACGCTCACCGAGCAGTGCCATGGTGCCGAGCGCCGCGCCCTGCCCCAGATCTGCCCAGTTTGGCCCCAGCCAGTCGCCAGCAGGAGTCAGTACCGACTCACCGGCCGCAAGGCTTGGCTGGCGGGCCAATGCGGCCTCCCGGCTCTCCACCAGCCAGATGGCATTGAGGAAGGCGGGAATGTGCTCGCCGCCCAGTTGCGCCGCCAAGGTACCGGCAACCGCCGGTTGCGCCGGGCCAATCCAGAGCCCCTCTTGCGCCAGATTGCACTCGTCCGCCGGCGTTGCGGTGAGCCAGCGACCCAGCACCTTGTCGAGTGCCTGTGCCCACTCGGGGGCAACCTGCAGTCGATCAGCCAGGGTCGCCCCCTCCATCTGTTCGCCGAGGATCTGATCCAGCGTCGCCAGCCGCGCCTCCAGCTCCCGTTGCAGGCTCAACTGCTGGCCATGCTGCTGCTTGAGTTGTTCATAGGCGTCGACCGCCTGCGCCAGCTGCTCGGTCAGCTCGCCATTGGCCGCCCGCGTCAGCTCCAGCTCACCACTTAGGGCATCGAGGGCCGGTTGCAGGTCATCGGCCTCAGCGCCGAGGGGGCCCGCGCGTTCATCTTCCAGCTTGAGGCGGGCCAGCCGGGTCTTGGCTTGCAACTCCTGCACCCCCCCCAACCGGGTACGGGTCTGGTTGAGCTGCCCCTGCAACCCGGCCAACTGTTGCTGCCACTGCTGCTGGCGCAAGCGAGCCTGTTCCAGCTGCTCGCTGGCCTTCTGGCGACCCTCCTGCTGCTCGGTGAGCAACAGCTCACACTGCTCCAGCCGGGCGCTCTCCTGCTCTGCGCGCAATACCCCTTCGGTCAGTTGATCCTGCTGGCTGGCAAGCTGCGCCTTGCGGGTAGCAATCCGCTCGCCCAGCGCCTCTGCACGGGCCTGCCAGTCGCGCCCCAGTTCACTCTGGTGCTGTTGCTGTTGTTCGAGACGGGCGATGGCCTGCCCGCCGAGGAAAATCTGTTGCTGACGGCTCGCCTGCTCGGCTTGCGCCTCTTGTCTGGCGACCGACAGGGTGACGTGGCGCCCCTCATCGGCGGTGCGCTTGGCATCGAGCGCCGCCAGCGCCTGCTCGGCCTGCACCAGTTCGGTTTTGGCCTCGCCAAGGCGCGTCTCCAGCGCCCACAACTCGGAGCCAATCAGCTCGGCGCGAGCTGCGCGCGAACGACTCTTGAGCTGTTTGTAGCGCTCGGCCGTTTCGGCCTGGGCTTTGAGGTGGTCAAGGCGCGAACCCAGCTCACCGCGAATATCGCCGAGGCGCTCCAGGTTCTCCTGAGTGTGGCGAATGCGCTGCTCGGTCTCGCGGCGCCGCTCCTTGTAGCGGGAAACCCCGGCCGCTTCTTCCATAAAGAGCTTGAGATCGGCCGGACGTGACTCCACCAGTCGGCTGACAGTGCCCTGCTCGATGATGGCGTAGCTGCGAGGGCCAAGACCGGTGCCGAGGAAGAGGTCTGTCACATCCTTGCGGCGGCACTTATGGCCGTTGATCTGATAGTGGTTGGAGCCGTCGCGCAGCACTTCGCGGCGCACCGAAATCTCGCTAAAGCGACCGAACTCGCCGGGCACCCGGTTGTGGGGATTGTCGAACACCAGCTCGACCGAGGCGCGCCCGTGCGCACTGCGATTGATAGAGCCGTTGAAGATAACATCGGTCATGTTCTCGCCGCGCAGATGGCGAGCGGAACTCTCCCCTAGCACCCAGCGCACCGCGTCGATGACGTTGGATTTGCCACAGCCATTGGGGCCCACCACGGCAGTCATGTCTGCCGACAGTTCGATGCGGGTCGGCTCGACGAACGACTTGAAGCCGGCGAGTTTGATCAGTTTCAGACGCATGGCGACCTGTATCAGTGGCTAAATAAAGAGGATGCGGGCAGGTGACTTTACCAAATCCAGACCCGGCTTTGTTTGTAATATGCAGGCATCATCCCCATTCATGCCCGATTTTTGGTCGCCACGGCACGAAGTAAGGAATAGTCGGCGACTTTACCAAATCAAAGGCTTGTTTGTAATATGCTGGCAGTTCTCCCATGCATAGATGGAGCTCACATGAGCCAATCACCCCATATGGTCAAAGATTCAATCAGCGGTGCAGACTACTTTCTGCGCGGGTTTTCCCTCATTCGCCAACCGGGCATCCGCACCTTTGTGCTGATCCCCCTGCTGGTCAACTTCGTGCTGTTTGCCGGGGCCTTCTATGCCCTGTTGCTGCAACTGGACGGCCTGTTCGCATGGCTCCATCAGCAGATCCCCGCTTGGCTCGACTGGCTGGACTACCTGCTGTGGCCCATCGCGCTCATCACCATACTGGTGGTCTTCTCCTTTATCTTCAGCTCGGTTGCCAACTGGGTAGCCGCCCCCTTCAACGGCCTGCTGGCGGAGAAGGTGGAGCAGATCCTCACCGGTCAGCCCGCCAATGACAGCGGCATGCTGGATATCGTCAAGGATGTGCCACGCACCTTCGGCCGCGAATGGACCAAGCTGAAGTATTACCTGCCCAAGGCCATCGGCTGCCTGATCCTGTTCCTGATCCCTGTGGTGGGCCAGACCCTGGCGCCGGTGCTCTGGTTCCTGTTCAGCGCCTGGATGATGGCGATCCAGTATGTGGATTATCCGTTCGACAACCACAAGATCGACTTCATCACCATGCGCGATGCCTTGAAGCAGCGCCGCGGCAAGTGCCTGAGCTTCGGCGCTTTGGTGACCCTCTTCTCCGCCATTCCGGTGGTGAACCTCTTCGTGATGCCAGTCGCCATCTGTGGCGCCACCGCCATGTGGGTCGATCACTACCGGCAAGAGCAGTTGGGGCGCTAACCCTTGAACATTTATTAGAAAAAGGCACCCGAAACGGTGCCTTTTTCGTATTTAGCATGAATTAAATTAATGCATGCATTCGATAGCTTGTCCCATATGACACGAGTTGGTAGGATTCTGGCCTTTCTCGTTCCCTGGGATATCTCATGTTACATGCACTCTTCTTGGTTGGCTTGGTGGCCGAAGGGATGACCGGCGCGCTGGCCGCGGGTCGGCGACGGATGGATCTGTTTGGTGTGGTGATCATCGCCTCGGCGACGGCCATCGGTGGTGGCACCATCCGCGATGTGCTGCTCGGCCACTATCCGCTGCTCTGGATTGAGCATCCGGAATATGTGCTGCTGGTTGCCGCAGCTGCGATGGCGGGTGTGGTCTCCGCCCCCCTGATGCGCTACCTCGGCAAGCTGTTCATGGCCCTTGATGCCCTGGGACTGGTGGTCTTCTCCATCTTCGGTGCGGCCCGGGCGCTGGATATGGGCCACGGCGCCGGTATTGCCTGCATCATGGCGGTGGTGACCGGGGTCTTTGGCGGTGTGCTGCGGGACCTGCTCTGCCAGCGGATTCCACTGGTATTTCGTCGCGAGCTCTATGCAGCCATTTCGCTGATCACCGCAGCCCTCTACTGTCTGGCGCTGGATCAGGGCTTGCCGACCAACTGGGCCGCGTTCGGTTCCATCGGGATCGGCTTTGTACTGCGGCTGCTGGCGGTTCGCTTCAAGTGGGGTCTGCCCACCTTCAACTACCAGTACGCGACCCACTGAGTACGCCAGCTTCTGGCGAGGCGGGTTGGATTGCGAGCAACAAAAAAGCGCCCGAGCGGCGCTTTTTTCATGGACGGTCTGCGACTCAGTTAATCCCTTCCGAGCTGAAGAAGGTCGCCTTGTCGGCGATAAAGCGGATCTTGATGTTCTTCCCTTCCCCGCCCCAGAGGCAGCTGGTAGTGCCCAAGGCATCATCACAACGCTCCGCCTTGCCCAGAATGGTGCTGGCCTCGGCGTAACTCATCCCCATCTTCAACTGGTCGTAATTTTCACGGTTGAGCTTGCTGCAACCGGTCAACAACAGGGCGATCAGGCCGCCAATCACTATCTTTTTCATCGCTATCTCCTCTCTGGTGGGAAGAGCTTGGCAGTTTGCCAACCCCTTTACCAGCTGCGCACCGGGCCGGTATCGAGGTGAACGAAGTTATCACGGGGATAGTAACCAACCCCACCTACCTTGAGCTGGAGCGCCGCCTTGCGCAGATGGGCCAGCTGTACGCCGGGGATCCGCACATCCACCGCCTGCCCCAAGGTGTGGTAGCTGTGCTTGGCCACGCCGCGGCTCTTGTGGCGCTTCTGACGATTGGTCGCCGGGGCGCGATAGCCGGAGATCAGCTGGATTTCGCTGCGCCGGCCCAGCTTGTGCTGCAACAGAAACAACTGATCAAACAGCTTCTTGTCGATGTTGAACACTTCATTTCGCCGGTAATCGCGGAAGATGTGGTTGAGCTCGGCCAACCCGTCGCTCAGATAGTGGCCATTTTCCCAATAGCTGGCACGCACCCGCTCGCCGGTATTGAGATTGAAAAAACTGAGTTCACGCCCGGTGGTACTGCGGCTGGCCAGTGCAGGGAAGGAGAGCAGCGAGCTGCCCAGCAGGCAACCGGCTCCCAACAACAGGCGACGTCGACTTATCTCTTGTTCCAGCATAAGGGGTTCGTCCATCGCAGATTCAAGCGAAAATAGTTGAATAAGATCACTGACTGAATGTGATACAGGCGCTTGAAACTACCCTCCGGCGGGGGGGCCTGTCAAACCTCAATCGCCCATAAAAAAGCCCGGCACAGGCCGGGCTTTTCACTCTGTGGCTGGGATCACAGCAGGCGGCTCTGGAAGCTGACCCGATCAAATCCGTAGATGTCGTTACGCAGTTGCTGGCGACCATTTTCGTCGATCCAGCTGCTCCAGTAGACGGTAAAGACCGGAATAGGCGTGGTGAGCGGCAACCATTTGGTCTGGCTCTCCTTGAGGATATTGGCCACCTTGTCCGGCTGATAGCGGGAGTCCGCCAACAACAGCTCGGCCAGATCGTCCGCATGTTCCACCCGGATGCAGCCCGAACTGAAGGCGCGCGCCCCCTGTTCGAACAGCGCCTTGCGCGGGGTGGAGTGCAGATAGATGGCGTCATTGTTGGGCAGGTAGAACTTGTAGCGCCCCAGAGCATTATGATCCCCCGGCTTTTGCCGCAGGCGATAGGGGAAACCGGCGGCCAGCGCCTGATGCCACCCCTCTTCGGTGAACTGGACCGGATTGCCCTCGCTGTCGATCACCTCGAACTGCTCGCGACTCAAGTACGCGGGATCGCGACCCAGCTTGGGCAGGATGTCCTTGCTCAGGATGGAGCGCGGCACATGCCAAGAAGGATTGAGCACGATGGAGCGAATTTCGCTGGCGAGGATGGGCGTGGCACGCTGCTCTTTGCCGACGATGACCCGGCTGGTGAATACCTCGTTACCGGACTCCACCACGCTCAGGCGGTAGTCAGGAATATTGACCAGCACGTAGCGGCCACCGGCGAGTTGATCCACCAGATCGCGACGCCACAGGTTGCGCAGCAGCAGGCTGGCGCGCACTTGCGGGCCGGTATTGAGCCAGGAGCGGGTCTGACGACCGATAATGCCGTCCGCGGTGAGACCGTGACGACGTTGGAACTGCTTGATGGCCTGCTCGGTATCACCATCGTAAATCTGATCACCATGGCTCGGGGCGCTATCGCCCAGCTCGTTGAGCATGGCGCGGATTTGGCCGAGCTCGGCGGAGCTCTCTCCGGCACGCAGGGTCGGCATATCGAGGGTTGGCCACTTGCTGGCCATCGGCATTGCCAGAAGTTTGTGCACTTTGGCCCGCACCGCCTCGTATTCCGCCACCTGAGGGCGCAGGGATTTCACCTGGGTGAGCAGGTCATCATCGCTGGGTTGGGTCACTACAGGGCGGTTCAAATCGAGCTTGAGGGTCTTCATCTGCTCGCGCGAGACCAGATCCATCCCCCGCCAGGCGTGCTGGAAACGACTCAGCTTGGCAAAAATGTCGTCATAGATGGCACCACGCTTGTCTGCAGGGGTGGCCTGCAGGCGCTTCCACAGCGTGAAAAAATCGGGATGCAGCTGGGCAAGCACAGCCTCTTGCAACTGCTGCTCCAGCTCGACACGGGCCTGTTCGGCCTGACTGCCCTGATACCAGTCGTGTCCGGTTTCACTGGCCGCCACCACAACTTGTGCTTCGGTTGCATGTACCGCGCCAGCGGGCAAACATCCCAGCCACACCAGATTGGCAAGGGTCAGCCAATACTTCATCCCCATGGGTACCTCAAAACGGTTTGTTCACTCTGTCAGGCCTGACAAGCAGACCCGATGCTCAGGCCGCTCATGATGCGTGAACGGCCAATACTTTGCTAGCGCCCGGGGGCATAACGCTGCCAGATAATGTCATACGCATCTGTCTCCTTGAACCGCGCCAACGCCTGATTAAATTGTTGCAAGAACTGCGGCGAAAAGCTGCGCTTGCCCAACATAAAGAAGCTCGGCGATTCAGATACCACCATGGGATGGCTGGTGAACAGACCGCTCATCCCCTCCTTGTTAAGGGCGCTGGGGGTAGCCAGCATGTCACCAAGGAAACCGTCGATCCGCCCGCGGGCCAGCTTCTCAAAATTTTGCTGGTCGCTCACCGCACTCACCTGTTTGGCATAGCGAGCGAGCAGCGACATCACTTCCTCACCATAGAAGTACTCTTTGGTAACGCCGAGGGAGTAACCACTGGCCAGCCAGCTCGTCAGATCCTGTTCGGGATAGTGGCTACCCTTGCGGATCCACAGCAAGGTGCGCCCCGGGTTGTAGGAGTCGGAAAACCAGGCATAACGGGCGCGCTCATCATTGATATTCGCCTCCATCGCCATGTCTATCTCGCCATGCTCCATTTCGTGCAGTACCCGCTTCCAGGGCAGCTCCACGTAGTTGACCTTGCAGTGCATGGAAGTGAGCACAGCCGTCAGCACCTCGGCGGCATAACCGCGCACCTCTTGCGGTGAGTCGGCTTCGTAATAATGGTAGGGGGGCCAGTTATCGTAACCGACTTGAATAGGCTCGGGACACAGGGCCCTGGCCAATGCCATTGGCGCCCATAATCCAAGCAACAGACAGCAAGAGATCCACTTCATATGTCATCCTTGACGAATAAGTGAGTCATCATAAATCGCCCCCTGCAAAATGGCGATAGAGGCCAGATGACTATCGCATCCGCTAGAAAATGACGCAGCAAAGCACGTCTATTTGCCAAATACCCTGCCGGAGCGCCACTGGCAACCTGCGCCCCGCCAGACCTGTTTAACCGGGAAACAGCAACGTTTGGAACAGGGGTAAAAAGGGGTTAATATGTGACCAAATATTTTTTTGTGATCCACTATGCTTTTTTTGCAATTGGATTAGCATATGCGCGACATCGGCCTACCCATTCTGTCAGGCATAGAGAGTGATATGACGTACAAAAAGTTCGGTTTTTTGACTGCCATTCTGGCGTTAAGCGGTTTTTATCTTTACACCCTCTATCTGGCTGCTCACCCCAACGTGAGCCTGGCCTACAAACTCTATTATCTGGAAGGCAAGACACGCTTCTGGGAACACAACTCCAGCATGACCTATCAGCCGGGTAACGAGCTCAATCTGACCAAGCCAAGCCGCTTCCTCTCCAGCGAAGGCTGGGCCAAGAAGCCGAGCGACGAAGGTACCCTGCTCAGCGGTCAGGGCGGTCTCTACTTTGTGCTGCCCAAGCAAGCAGCCAATCCGGATCAGTTGACCGTACAAGCCCGCATCAACAGCCCGGAAGCCGGTGCCCTGTTGAAAGTGGCGCTGGGTCACGACTTCACCACTACGGTGAAACTGGCCAAAGCGGGCATCAACGAAATTCGCCTCAGTCTGCCCGGTGACTCGCTCACGGCAGATCCCAAGCGCCCCAATTTTCTGGCGCTCTCGGCACCTACTCCCATCAATGTGCAGTCGGTACGTTTGACCGTAGCCCAGTGATCCTTGCCCCGAATACCATTTTATAAAAACAACTATCCCAAATAAGGACGTTCTTATGTCGCATCCAGATTTTCGACTCTCTCTGGTCGTTCCCGTTTACAACGAGGAAGAGAGCATCGATGCCTTCATCAACGCGATAGACAACGAACTGGCCCCGCTGAAAGACCAGCTTGAAATTGTATTC
Organism: Aeromonas sp. Lyrl_2; assembly: GCF_051948815.1. NCBI lineage: Bacteria > Pseudomonadati > Pseudomonadota > Gammaproteobacteria > Aeromonadales > Aeromonadaceae > Aeromonas > Aeromonas sp. Lyrl_2. The sequence continues at coordinate 7,954 of NZ_JAYJLJ010000002.1, read as the reverse complement.
GTCAACGATGGCAGCCGTGACCGCACCCGTGAAGTGGTCGAGCAGGCCATCGCCCGTGATCCGCGCGTAACCCTGGTCAACCTGGCACGCAACTTCGGTAAAGAAGCCGCCTTGACAGCCGGTCTGCATCAAGCCAAAGGGGATGCCATCGTACCGATGGATGTGGATCTGCAAGACCCGCCCGCCCTGATCCTGGAGTTCGTAAAACTGTGGCAGACCGGTGACTATGACACCGTCTACGGCATCCGCGTCGATCGCAGCGCCGATACCCCGATGAAGCGCCTGACTGCCGGTGGCTTCTACCGCTTCTTCAATGCGCTCTCCACCAGCACCAAGCTACCGGAGAACGCCGGTGACTTCCGCCTGATCGACCGTCGCGTGGTCGAGGCGATCAAGCTGCTGCCAGAGCGCAACCGTTTCATGAAGGGTCTGTTTGCCTGGGCCGGTTTCCGTGCCGTTGGCGTCCCCTACGAGCGCCCGGCCCGTCACGCCGGTGAAACCAAATTCAACTACTGGAAACTGTGGAACTTCGCCCTCGACGGTCTGCTCAGCTTCTCCAGCTGGCCGCTGCGGGTCTGGAGCTATGTGGGTGTCGGCGTCTCCTTCGTCGCCTTCCTCTACATCCTAAAGATCGTGACCCAGGTGGTCTTCTTCGGCATCGACGTGCCCGGTTACGCCTCCCTGATGTCCGTAGTGCTGTTCCTCGGCGGTATCCAGCTGCTGTCGCTCGGCATCATCGGCGAGTACATCGGCCGCATGTTCGTGGAAGTGAAACAGCGCCCGGTCTACCTCATTGAAGGGGTCTATGGCCAGTATGCCAGGCAGGATGCGGCCAAACCGCAGAGCGCTGACAGCAACCCGCAAGAGCAGCAGGAGCAAGCGCCTCAATGATCTCCCGCGAGGAATTCTGGCGGCTGGTACGTTTCGGTTTTGTCGGCGGGGGGGCTACCCTCGTCGACCTTGGCACCTCCATCGCCCTGTTTCATACCTGGCCCACCATCTCGGAGCACCTGGTTACCACGTTGGCTTTTGCCATCGCGTTCTGGTTCTCCTTCTTTGGTCACCGCTACATCACCTTCCAGAAGCAGGGAGCCGCCAGCAAGTTTCTGCTGGTTGCCCTCTTCTCGCTGGCGGTGCGTAACCTGATCCTGAGCGGCCTGCTGTTTGCGGGGCTATCCGGTCTGCTGCCGGTGGTCATCGCCACCCTGACCGTTACCGTCCTCACTTACGTTCTCTCTCGCGTCTGGGTTTTTGCCTGATGAATGATATGACCAATACTGCCCCGCTAACCGGGGCTGCACTCCCCTATCGCCCGTCACTGCGCATCAGCGGCCGTGACTGGCTGATGATCATCGCCGCCTTCATGCTGAGCCGGGTGGCCCTTTATGGCATGGGCTACTTCGGTGTCCAGCTCTATGGCTCCCCCGACATTGGCCCGCTGCAGGCCTATTGTCAGTTTGACTGCGTCTGGTTCCAGCGCATCATCGAGAACGGCTACGATCTCTACCCGCGCTGGCTGAGCAAGGGCAATGCGGCCAACTGGGCCTTTATGCCGCTCTACCCGATGGTCTCCGGTGCCATCTCCAACCTGTTCAATGTCGAGAGCCTGATCGGCCTCATCATTGTTACCAACCTCTCCTTCTTCGCCAGCCTGCCGCTGATGCTGCTGGTGTTGCGTCAGCTCAAGCTGGGGGACGATACCGCCCGCTTCGGCGTCTGGCTGCTCGCCTTCTCCCCCTTCTCAGCCTACTTCGTCTCCGGTTATACCGAGTCGACCTTTATGGCGCTGATGCTGGGGATGTTCCTGTTCGCCTATCGGGAGCAGTGGCTGATGGTGGCCGTGCTGGGGGTCTGTATCTCCGCCACCCGCAACCTGGGGGTGATGATGGTCTTCCCGGTGCTGATCCTGGCGCTGCAGGCTTACGGCTGGCGGGAATTTTTCCGCTTTACCGAGCGCGCTTTCAAGGTGGTCTTCACCCTCTGGATGATCCCGTTTGGCCTGTTTGCCTACATGGTCTACCTCTATCACCTGACCGGCGATGCCTTTGCCTTCAAGCACATTCAGGTGGCGTGGGGTCGCTATATGGACAGCCCGCTGGACTGGTGGCTGAGCGGTTTCGAGCTGGGCGGCCGCAAGGCTTACCTCTCTATCATGGTGATCTTCGGCTGGTGCCTGAACGGCTACCTGTTCAGCCAGAAACGCTGGGCCGAAGCGACTCTGATGTTCATCTGCTGCACCATCCCGCTGATGACCGGCCTCAACGCCATGCCACGCTACATGTTCGGGCTCTACCCGACCCTGCTGGCCATCATTCTGCTGACCCATCGCTGGCCCGCCATCCGCCCGGCAGTGCTCTGCATCAGCGGCATGGTTGCTTCCTTCATCGCGGTGGCCTTCGTCAACTTCAAGTTCTTCACCGTCTGATGTGACGACAATGCCTGACACCCCGAATGCCGGTCACCTGACCGGCATTTTTTATGGCCACTATTTTTATCGACAGGGCGTCCCACCTCCTCTCCATCACACTTTCCTCGGCTTGAAAACGTAACCATTTGAACTGATGTCACAAATCGACGTTTTGCCGATCCAAGGCGCGCTTTGCTGCTCCTAGAATGGGCCCTTGTCCGAACTGCCCTGCTCAAGGAATGGCTTATGCGTCGTGCTCATCACTTATCCCCTCTCTGGCTTGCCCTGCTGGCCGCCCCTCTGTTCATCCAACAGGCGATGGCCGCCCCCGAGGTTCGCCTCTATGTGGATGGTCAACCGGTGGCGACCCCGATCGTGCTGGACAAGGGCACGGTGGAGCTGACCCACACCCTTGCCAAGGGGAGCCACCAGATCCGCATCAGCGACGCAGACAATAGTTGCGGTACCAGCTTTGGCCCGAGCGAGAGCAAGCCGCTCCCCTTCGGCACCGCCCAGCCCATGGACAAATGCAGCAAGGATCAGAGCTTTACCCTGCGGGTGATGCTGGCCGGGGAGTATCAGTTCACCTTCAACCCGGATACCCCCAGCCTCAAGGTGCTGCGGGCGACCAAGAAGAGCGAATTCAAACGCCAGCCACCAGAAGAGCCCTGCATCAGCTGGGATGGCGGCCCGGTCACGGTATCCCTGAAAGGGGTTTGGCCCGAGGGTACCCGACTGAGGGATGCCTACTCGAAACAGGAGGCGGTGGTCAAACAGGGCAAACTGACCCTGACCCCGAGCAAAGAGAGCGGCGGCCTGCTGCTGCTCGAGCCGGTCAAGGCAGCCAAGCCAGCACCATTCAGCTGGGATCAGGCGAACGTCTATTTTCTGCTGACCGATCGCTTCCACAATGGTGACCCCGCCAACGACCACAGCTTCGGCCGCCAGAAGGATGGTCAAGACGAGGTGGCCACCTGGCACGGCGGTGACTTCAAGGGGCTGACCGAGAAGCTCGACTACATCAAGAGCCTCGGCATGAACGCCATCTGGATCACCCCCATGGTGGAGCAGGTTCACGGCTTCATAGGCGGTGGTGAGCAGGGCAATTTTCCCTTCTACGCCTACCACGGCTACTGGGCGCTCGACTTCACCAAGATTGACCCCAACTACGGCGATGAAGAGAGCCTGAAAACCCTGGTGGACGAGGCCCACAAGCGCGGCATGCGGATCATCCTCGACGTGGTGATGAACCACGCCGGCTACGCCACCCTCGCCGACTTGCAGGATCTGGGGCTCACCGAACTGACCCAGAACACAGACAAGCTGCCGACCGTCTGGAACCAGTGGCGCCCGAGCGGCGGCCTCAACTGGCATGGCTACAACCAGTTCATCGACTATCAATCACCAACGTGGAACAAGTGGTGGAGTGGTGACTGGGTGCGCGCCGGTCTGCCCGGCTACCCGCAGCCCGGCGCCGACGATGTGACCGGTTCGGTGGCGGGGTTGCCGGACTTTCTGACCGAATCGGCCAAACCGGTAGGGCTGCCGCCATTGCTGGCGGCGAAAAAAGACACCCTCGCCAAGGCGCTACCCAACGCCACCGTAAGTGACTACCTGATCGCCTGGCACACCGACTGGGTGCGCCGCTTTGGCATCGACGGCTTCCGCGCCGACACCGTCAAGCATCTGGAGCCCGAAGTGTGGGCCAAGCTCAAGCAGGCGGGCACCGCTGCGCTCAAGGAGTGGAAGACTGCCAACCCGGGCAAGGCCCTCGACGATCTGCCCTTCTACATGGTGGGTGAGGTGTGGGATCACGGGGTGGCCAAGGATTTCTGGTATCAGAACGGTTTCGACTCCCTGATCAACTTCGACTATCAGCGCGAGTTCGCACTGTCACAGGCCCAGTGCATGGTCAGCGCCGAGCCCACCTATGCCAGCTACGCCAGTCGCATCAATCAGGATCCCGAGTTCAACGTGCTGAGCTACATCAGCTCCCACGACACCAAGCTGTTCTTTGGCGACTATCAGGATGTGCCGCTACAGCGCCGGGTCGCCAACAGCTTTATGCTGCTGCCGGGCGGCATCCAGATCTACTACGGCGACGAGTCCGGCCGGGAGCTGGCCAAGGATGGCGGGGTGTTCGATCAAGGCTTGCGCTCGGACATGAACTGGCAGGAGCTGGCCAGCGGCGACAAGGCCGAGCTGGTCAAGCACTGGCAGCAACTGGGCCAGTTCCGCGCCGCCCATCCGGCCATTGCGGCAGGCAGCCACCAGAAACTCTCGGATGCCCCTTACGCCTTCGTGCGGGAGAAGGGGGATGACAAGGTGGTGGTGGTCTTTGCTGGCCGGCAGAAGTAACCCTTAAGCCACATTGACCAGCAGCAGAGAGGGGAGCCACTGGCTCCCCTCTTTCGTTTATCTATCTGCCACGGTTCACTGTGACTGGCGCGCCGCCACCGGCCACTGCAGGCGCGCTTTGACCAACATCTCTTGCCACAGGGGCCAGGCCAGCAGCGCCTGCTGATAGGTTCCGGCCTGACCGGGCAACAGGATGCCGTAGCTGGCCAGCCGATAGGCCATCACCGCATAGAAGGCATCGACAATGCCCGCCTCGCCAAAGTAGAAGGGGCCCCGCGCCTGCGACCAGATCTCCTGCAAACGGGCCAGCTCACCGACCGCCTCCACCGGGGGATCGATACGGGTTGGCGCCCCAAGAAAGAAGGGGAGCAGAGAACGGATCTGCCGAAATCCCGCGTGCAACTCGGCGCAGAGGCTGCGAGCCAGTGCCCGCTCGGCCAGCAAAACCGGATAGAGCTGGCGCTCGGGACAGAGCTCGTGAACATATTCGGCGATGGCCAGCGAGTCGTGAACCCGCACGCTATCGTGTTCGAGCCAGGGCACCAGACCGGCCGGTGCCAGCCGCTTGAGCCGCGCCAGCGACTTGGCATCCTCCAGATCGAACACCTGCTCCTGCCACGTCAGCCCGCTCATGGCGAGCACCAGTGCCGCCCGCATCGCCCAGGTGGAGCCGGTGCCCACCGCCAATACCAAGGATCCCATCTGCTGCCTCCTGCATGAGTTGCCTGCGACCGGCCGATCTGCCCTGATGGCAAAACATCCGATGGTCGCTTCACATTTGCGCACCCGCGGGTTTGACCCTCTTGGTGAGCGATGCTAGTTTGATTTTTCAAAACAATCAGTTAGCAACAATGTGAGCCATTAACCGAAATATGGACAGCCAATTTACCATCGTCATCGCAGATGACCACCCCCTGTTTCGGGGCGCCCTATACCAAGCGGTGCACATGGCCATCAACGACGCTCAATTGCTGGAAGCGGACTCCATCGACAGCCTGACCAGCCTGCTCGGCGAGCACCCCGAAGTTGACCTGTTGCTGCTCGATCTCAAGATGCCGGGGGCCAACGGCTTCGAGGGGCTGGCCCACCTGCGCGGCCAGTATCCCGACCTGCCCATCGTGGTGGTCTCAGCCTCGGAAGATGCGGCCATCATCCAGCAGGTGTTGCGACTCGGGGCGCTCGGCTTTATTCCCAAATCGGTACCGATGAAGGAGCTGGTCAACGCCCTCAATACGGTGATCGGGGGGGATAACTGGGTGCCGGAAGGCATCTCGCTCCATCCCGAATCGGAAGATGGCCCCGATTTCGCCAGCAAGCTGGCCAGCCTCACACCCCAGCAATACAAGGTACTGATCATGCTGCGCGATGGCAGCCTCAACAAACAGATCGCCTGGGAGCTCAACGTCTCCGAGGCCACCATCAAGGCCCATATCACCGCCATCTTCAGAAAACTGGGGGTCAAGAACCGCACTCAGGCGGTTATCGCTCTGCAACAGCTCGATATCAAGGAGAGCTGAGCCCCGAACGCGGCGACACAGGCCAGATGAGATAGCCAGCCATGCTGGCTATTTGTTGCTCGACAATTAGCACGATCGTACTTTATGCTGCCAGCGCCAACGAGGAGAAAGTGATGAGCAAGGGGCGCCTGACCCGGGAAACCATTTTGCAGACTGCCTTTGAGCAGGCGAGCCAGCAAGGGCTGGAGAGCCTGACCATCGGCTCGCTGGCCAGCGCCTGCGAGATGTCGAAAAGCGGCCTGTTTGCCCACTTTCAATCCCGCGACAATCTGCAGATCGCCGTGCTGGAGTACGCCGCCGAGGTGTTCCGGCTGCGGGTGATCCAGCCGGTACGCCAGCAGGAGCACCATAGCCAGCACGACAAGCTGATCGCCCTGCTGCGTGCCTGGCAGGCGTGGAACCACTGCTTCGCCGGACGCTGCATGTTTCTCGACGCCTGGACCTCGGTGCAGGATGGCCATGAGCAAAAGAGCCAGGTGCAGCAAGCCGCCCGGCAACTGGTGCGCTTCTGGCTCGACTATCTGGCCCGTCAGGTGGTGCAGGGTCAAGCCGCAGGCGAGTGGCGACGGGAGATGGATCCCTGGCGCGCCGTTTACCGCCTCTATGGCCTCTATCTGGCGGATCAGGTGTTCAACGATCTCGAACTGTGTCAGGATCCGGCCCGCCACTTCTGGCCCGAGGTGGACGCTCTGCTGAGCAGCTGGCGCTGATGTTTTGGCATCCGTTCAACACTAATTTTTAAAAACCAACAAAAAAGCACGACCGTTCGCACATAAAAACCACAGGATGACCATGAGCAGCAAGATCTACTTCAACACCAGCCGCTTCAGCCCGAGCAAATGGCTGCTGGGGATCGGCACCCGGTTGCACCACAGACTCGCCCCTACCCATGCCAAGCGTACCGCCAGCAAGTTGTTGCTCACCCCCCAGCGCAACCAGCGGGATGACCACGAGCCTGCGGGTCTGGTGAAGCAGGCCGTCCATACCAGCGAAGGGGTATTGATGAGCTATCGGCTCGGTCAGGGGCCACTGTGGCTGCTGATGCATGGCTGGTCCGGCAGCGCCAGTCAGTTCTATCCGCTGATGAACCATATCGCCGCGCAGGGTTTCACCGCCATTGCCTACGATCATCCGGCCCACGGCCAGAGCGCAGGCAACACTGGCCACCTGCCCCGTTTCGTACGCGCCTTCGACGAGCTGGCGACCAAGCTGGCCAGCGAAGCAGGTCCGCTGCACGGCGTCATCGCCCACAGCATGGGGGGCGCAGTCACCCTCTCCAGCCGTCAGCCGGGTATCGATACCCTGCCGCTGCTGTTGATTTCGCCGGTGCTCGACTATGTGCCCCAGCTCTACGGCATGGTGGCGCGCTCCGGCTACTCCATCCGGTTGTTCGATGCGGTGGTCAAGGAGATTGAGCAGGAGTACCAGCACCCCTTGAGCACGGTCGATCCGCTGGGCCGACTCGCCAGTCGCAGCGGCGCGGCGATGATCGTGCACGACGAGGAGGACAGATTTGCCCCGCACGGCGATTCCTTGCGGGCCAGTCAGGATGGTCATACCCAGCTGGTGAGCACCCGGGGACTGGGCCACGGTCGCATCCTCGCCAGCGCTCCGGTATTCGCCGCCTTTGATCAGCTGGCACGGCCGGAAAATCCCCAGCGGGCCCTTTGAA